>NZ_CANLDZ010000015.1:0-136431 GCF_947489545.1 uncultured Ruegeria sp.
CCTGAACTTGGCCGACAAGGCAGAACGCAAAGGCATCAAGGCAATGCGCGTTGACCCGCCCGCAAAACCGAAATCCTGACCCCTCACCGGGCGGGGCCATTGCCCCGCCCGCGCCAAAGCAAAATCTGGCAATCCATCCCAATACACCTTATGTTTGATTGAGAGAATAGACCAATGAGCGACCTCGATATGACAGCAGCGGAACAGGCACTTGCAGACGACAGAATGCGCGCTGAAATCGCAAAGCTGATTTCTGAGGCTTCAAAGTTGAATGCTGAAACCTCAAGAATTTACACGGAATCCCGCTGGTATCCTATTGCGGTGGGCACTGGCTTTGCCGGTGTGCTGCTAACTGCTGGCGTCGCAATGGCAAAGCTGTTTTTCGGCGTATAGCAGGCCGGGCGGCGGGTCTGGTAGTCCTGTAGCTGAGCGGGGCAGAGCGCCCCGCACCGCCAACAGGACGGGTCGCTTCGCTCTGAGCGCCCGCAAAGCGCACGCGGCCGCGAGTTACCCACAGACAAGTCGCTCTCTGTCTGATGAGTTCGCTTTGTTGTCTGCTCCGGTCGTCGAGATTACACCGCTTTCGGCAAGACTGCCGAAAGCACTTTCTCCCAGGGTCGAAATCCCAACAACTGGATAACTCGCGGCCTGCGCAAACGAAGACGCGTCCCCCAACAGATCATACCTGTACCAAATCCCGGCCGGGTAGGGGTGTCCCGCGCCAACGCGGCCCCTTCGGGTCCGCATTGCCGCAGGACTGGCGCTGCCGCGCATCCTTCGTGTCGGTGGCGGGAAACTTTCTCCAATATTGCGCCAGTTTGGTTCCATTAGCGGATTACAATTCAACAGGAATTTTGTGACTGGTGGTGGCGTTTTCTTGTCTTATGAGGTTGGGGGTAATATGCGCAAATCCCGCCGCCACAGGCAGCGGGACCGGTCGCTACTCGGATGCCGGTTGCACCGGCATCCGACCCGAACCAACCAGACGCGATCTCCCTGCGGCCCGGGAGCGGTGAAATCTGTCTCATTCGAGCCAGCTTTAACCGCGGCCGCAAGTCACCTGCATCAGGTTGTTTCGGCCCATAAAGGGTAACGCGATTCCCTCGTTTCTCTCGGCCTTTCGCAATCGACTTTGGAGATCCGCGCGCCAGGCGCGCGGCTCGCAGATATCCAATGGACGGGGCAGGGGTTCAACGCGCCAGGGCGCACTCACCCCAGCCCCGACATTATCATGATTGGCTGAGCAGCCCGCCAGACGCGGGCTGCGGCGCTTGTTTCCCCGACGGTTCGGGGGGGCGAACAGGTCTCGTAACCGATCCCGGCGGGCTGGAGGGCGCAACTGGAGATCCGCGAAAACGCGGATCACATCTTCTTTCTTGTACGCCTCAAGCAAAAAAACGGCTTTTAGCCCCTTGGGCCAAACTTTCCGTTTTTTAGCCTGACCAACCCGGCGGGATCCGTTTCGGACCTCTTCCATCGCCCCCCACTCCCGTCCGGGAAAAACGCGGATGGGGCAGGGGGAGAGGACAGGCCAGCAGGCCGTTACCTTGGCCTGCTGTGCTCATAACGAAACGCAAGCGGACAGGCCGGGCGACAGCAGCAACCGCATCACCACAAAGAGGAAAGGCGACTGCGCCGTGGAAGACACGAAAGGGTAACGACATGGCATTCCAAAACGACACAAACACAGGCCGCGTCAAAAAGATGGTGGACACCCTGCGGCTCATCGTGAAATCCGCCACCTCGAACAGCGCCGATACTGAAGCACTGGCAGATATGTTGCGTCCCCTTACCGACGAGCTGGCCGGACTGGGCGTTCTGCCACCTGCAGGCCAGATGACAGAATCGCAGCCGCCCAAGGTCGCCGCCCAGGCAGCGGGTCAACGCGCCGCACTTATCCTCGCCGATCAGGCATCGCTGAGAGAACTGATGGCCTCGCTCATCGGGCGGCTGGATGCCCATGCGCACCGTCTGGAGGAAATGCCATGAGGTTCAAGATGTGGTCCCGTTTTGCCTTCGAAGATACACCGCGCAAGCCTGCCGCCCTGCGTCGCAAACAACAGAAGGAACGCGAGGCTGTTCCATTATTGGCGGATCAGATCTCTGAGCAACAACCAGGCGAAGATGAGGTCATGCGCAAACGCGCAGTGGGAACGTCAGGAGAAAAGCAGCCGAAAACAACGCGTCGATAAATGGCGTGAGGCCCGGTGCCGGGTGGCGGCCCATTCTTCCAACGAAGCCGCCGCCCTGCGCCAGGCGTGGAACTGTGCGCCGTACCCAGCTGATCCAGTCTACCTGCTGGATTTTCTTCATGGGTATTCCATTGGGCGGTTCACACTTGATACCTTGCCCTTCGACCTTAACCCGTCAGATCCGCATGGCGTCCGTAAGCACCAGTTGGAGATATCCGTTCCAAAAGGTCCAATCACATGACTGCAAAATCCACGGCACTTACACGGAAGGCCACGCGCATCTGGAGATAAGCCCAGCTTTATGTCGGGTTTCATCGCGACAAGAAGGGTAATAAGCGCGACTCTGCCAAAGTCTGGCCGCCTAAGAATGCAAGTGCAACCATCCATCCAAACCCGGCCGAACAGGAGGCTTTTGTTGTTCTGAAATCAACCGGCAACAGTTTGTCAGGTGATGTCCAGGTCAAGTTTCGGTCTGACAAGATTATCGCGCGGCGGGATACCGATGAAGGTTGGCTGGGTGTGCAGATCGAACCCATGGCCGTTGTGGTACAGATTGCAGACGGCACACGGATCAAGGTTTGGTACGATGGATCTGTTACACGCACGACGGCGGAGGACCGCACCACAATCGAACTAGATGGATCCGTGTTCAAGCGCACTGAGTTCGCACAGGCCTACATGTCGGGTGACGGTACAGAAGTGGGCACCGAAACCGCCACGCACAATGCTTCGATCACAGAGAGCGGAGTGCAATCCTCGCTCGATGATGACTGGCAGACGGAGTGAGCGAGCATGGCGTAACCAATAAGTGGTGTAATAGAAATTATGTTAAGAAACTGGAAATCCCAACGACCCGAAAACCATTCAACAGCTGACAACGGGTGGTGAAACTGAGGTCAGCCATCTGGCTGAGATCCGCAAATGGACGGGCGATCAACTGACTTACATGTCACCTTTGGGGATGATTTTGTGATCTTGCCGAAGATGGTTTGATCTTGTCTAATATACAAAAGTTTTGTATATTACGTATTATTGAAGGTCGCGATGAAACAATTCCCATCTACAGATATCACGCGCAAATCCGGAGAGATCCTCGAAACTGCATTACGCGGCCCTGTCGCTATCACGAAGTATCGTCGCGCAAAATATGTCCTGATGAGCGCTGAGCATTACGAAACGCTGACCAAAGGCAGAGATGGCCGTGAGGTGTTTGAGTTGGACACCGTACCAGACGGTGTGCGTGAAGAAATGCTGACTGCTATTGATGCTGAGTTGAGCCGTGATTGATCTACCGAAGTCTGGCGAGGTTTTTGACTACCCATATCTATGGTCTTGGCAGGCTAACCGCGGCGAGTCAGAGGGATGCAAAGAGCGGCCAAGTTGTGTCGCACTGGTTGTCCCGCTACGATCCGGCCGCCATCGTGTCTACATGCTGCCGATCACCACTAAGGAGCCGACTGCGGATCAGGTGGCTGTGGAAGTTCCGCGTACCGAGGTGCAACGTGCGGGCCTTAGCCGGAACCTATCGCAGTGGGTCATTCTCTCTGAATGGAACCGCGAGATTTTTGAAACATCTTTCTACATCTCTGAGATCGGAACGGGTCATAGTTTTAGCCGCATCTTCTACAAGAAGCTGATTGCAAAACTGGGTGAGGAATTGAAAGCAGGTCGGGTGACCACCGTCGAAAGAGAATAAGGCTGCGGTCAGCTTTTTTTGCTGGTCAGATCGCACTTTTCAATTACAACCCGCAACTGTTGCAGGTCAGGCTAGTCGCATCATTTGCACGTTGCGCCTGGCGGATCCCGTGCCATTCGTGCCCGGCTGTTAACCTGGCCCGCGCCGGGCGCGGCCCAGGGCCGGGCGGCCCACCCCCACACGGTCTTGTCATTATCCCACACCGGTAAAGGACTTCGCGCCGCGCAAGCGCGTCGCTCGCACGCCGCCTTCAGCGGTTCTTGACACGGCGTGTCCAAATGCCCGCGACCGTGCAGGGCGGGCGAGTTCGCTTTGCTTTCAGACGGTTTTCAACCTATATTCAAAGGAGATCATCAATGAGCATGAACGACATGACCGAAGCCGAAGTCAAACTGACAGATGAGAAACTACGCGCTGAAGTGGCGAAGCTGATTGCTGAAACAAAACAGATCGGCGTCAATACCTTCTTAGCACCGTTTCTGGCTGCAGCTGCGCTGATCGGTGCCACGACGGCAATCACGGCAGCAATATTGAACTTCATCGGAACCTGACAGTTTGCGGCCCCTCGGGGCCGCTTTTCTGCGTTTTCGCATGATGTTGGGCGATCGCCTGTTTCAATTTGAACCCACAACCGTTGCAGGTCCGGCCAGTCGCATCATTTGCACGTTGCGCCAGTCGGATCCCGTGCCATTCGTGCCCGGCTGTTAACCTGGCCCGCGCCGGGCGCGGCCCAGGGCCGGGCGGCCCACCCCCACACGGTCTTGTCATTATCCCACACCGGTAAAGGACTTCACGCCGCGCAGGCGCGGCGCTCGCACGCCGCCTTCAGCGGTCCTTGACTCGGCGTGTCCAAATGCCCGCGACCGTGCAGGGCGGGCGAGTTCGCTTTGCTTTCAGACGGTTTTCAACCTATATTCAAAGGAAATCATCATGAGCATGAACGACATGACCGAAGCTGAAGTCAGACTCCAGGACGATAAGATGCGCGCCGAGATCGCAAAGCTTGTCGCGGAAACGGCCAAGATCAATACTGAGAACCGTTGGTATCTCTTGATTGTTGGTGCCGCGTTCTTCGCCGGTGCTGCAGCGTTCACCAAGCTTTTTCTGTGAGAGTTTGCGGCCCCTCGGGGCCGCTTTTCTGCGTTTCCGCACGATGTTGGGCAGATCGCCTGTTTCATAACAATTGAAAAGACCTGCTGTGCGATTGCACCGCGCGACCGGTGCGCAGCTAATGGCTGCGCAGTCGTCGAGGGGGTGCCCCCCTTCGAAACCCCCCGGTTCGGAGACATCCGAGAGCCGAAATTTCCTCCGGAAGATTTCGGGCCAGACTTTCAGAGGTTGGGTGCCGGGGCCGCCCAGGCGGCCCCAATTGCTTAGAAACGCCGGAATGTGTCGAGAGGATTTTCTTCAGATGCTACGTAGCCGCTTTGACGGGGAGCGGCTGAAACCGGACCTGCCCCCGCCGCATCTGTGGTTGGCTTGTTTGATGGCTTTGGTCGCAACAGGCGGATGACATTGCCAAGCGCAAGTATCCCGGTCGAGACAATCAACACCCATGGCAACAGCCAATCGGAGATCGCCACGCCCGCAATCAACCACGTTGTCAGATCGGATTCTGTTAGAAACTGGTATTGTGGCCCGGTGGCCTGCACCGTGAGACCGCCCTCGATGTTCGGCCAGTATCGGAACAACACAAAAGCGGTGAGCAAGCCCAAAGCATCGCGGGTTCCCTCGGACGGCGACCAGACGAGGCAACATGTTATGGCTTCAACGCCCCAGAAAAGAGCGAAGATGATCACGAGAAGGTAGGTCAGTTGAGGTAGCCCGAACCGGGTCTCGACCGCGGTGACTGCGGAGATCGCGACCATCCAGAGGATCGCGGGGCGCAGTATCGCGGAGAGCAGGCCCTTCATGCCGCATGTGCTGCGCCGTAGATTGCGGCCAGCCCTTGCAGAAGCGCCTGCGCATTTTGATGCGCCGACGTTAGTGCGGGCGCAGGTGGCAAATCCTGCAACAGACATCCTTCGCTGAATATCTGGCGGTAGGCGTCTTTTTCCAACACCGGTGGATCCAGCACCGGGAAGCCTTGGGCCGTAAGCTGGTCTCCAATGCCTTTTTGAGTTCGCGACCTGATGGCGGCCGGAACCCGCGTCGGAACAATCACGTTTGGTCGAGCTCGGCCGGTTCGGGTTTCCAGCTTGGTGAGAAAGGTCCTGACCTTGGTGGCCTCGTTCAGATCGAGGGCGGAATATTGCATCGGGATCAGAACCAGATCGGCCAGTTGAGCGGCCAGCGCCGATCGCGCGTTTTCCGTGCCTTCCGTATCCAGCAAAACGAACTCCGCCTGCCCGGATGCCTTCTCTATGTTACTCTCCAATTCGGAGCCTTCCGGATCGGTGTCAACGATGACCGGGATCCGTTTCGCCAGGTCCGACCGGTTCACCCAGTTGAGCAGTGGTGTGTTCGGATCGCCATCGATAAGCGCGACGGTTCCGCCAAGCCTCATTATCTCTCCGGCTAGGATCGCGATGAGTGTTGTTTTCCCTGCACCGCCCTTGGTGCTGGCAGTGGCCCAGACATGTGCGCTCAAAGTTCGCTTCCTTTGTTATCGCCCTGCGTCGTGGTCAACGCATCAGCGGGTTAATGTGCGGTGCGATTGCACCGCGCGACCGGTGCGCAGCCAATGGCTGCGCAGTCGCCGAGGGGGTGCCCCCCTTCGAACCCCCCGGTTCGGGGATATTGGAGAGCCGAAATTTCCTCCGGAAGATTTCGGGCCAGACTTTCATAGGTTGGGTGCCGGGGCCGCCCAGGCGGCCCCAATTGCTGAGAAACGTCGGAAAGCGGTCGCGCTGTCACAGCCCTGCCCCTTTCTTATCGCCCCGTGCTGTTGCCAAAGCTTTGGCTGCTTCGCGCAAGGTGCGGTTCATGGTCCAGTCGTTGGCGAGCGCTATGTCGTAGAGGTAGGCTTTGATTTCGACATCGATGCGGTGATTGAAGGGTTCGGTCCCGGGTTTTCTCCGCCCCTTTAGTGAGCGAACCGGTGAGGACTTCGGCTTCGGATTGGCTGTGGCGGTCTTCGGCTTGGCGCCCGGGCCGAGTGCGGGGTCCTCTTTGGCAGGCCCCTCTTCTGATTTGGCGGCGTCTCTAATATTTTGGAGGGCGTTTTCGAACGCGCCCGGTTGTCCGGCCATGAGCGTTTCCCTTCGTTCCGGTAAAGTGCAAAGGCAATTGCCTGTTGATCATCCAGATAACATCAGGGCTAGTTGCACTACGTTTGCCAATGTAACCAACTGGCAAAATACCGGGCAATAGCAATCGCAATAGCCAGCAACTATCAAGTTATAGCCCAGATAAACAACTGGGCATAAAGACTGGTAATGCCAGTTCTTATGCCCTTCTGGTTGAGGGGCCAGAAGGTGTTTTGTACGTGTGATGGGGCTCCGGTGAGCCCCCGAGCGCGCCGTAGAGCGGGCTTAACGGGGGTCTGCTCCTGCCAAAATAAAGAAACCGCGCTCAGTGGCCCGGATATCGCGCCTGTGGCGATTTCTGCAGGCCGCCCCAGACGGCCATGTTTGCCATAGGCGCCGGCGTTCCGGGTATGTGGCTGTCGTTCCGGCCAGGACAGCCAGCGCGCGAGCGCTGAAAGCCCTGCAGTCGGAAGGCTGCCAGTGCAGCGGGGCGGATCAATACCCTGCCCGTCCTGTCTGGCACCAGCGCCGCACGGCTAGCACCTCGCGATGTCGGTCGATCTGAGAGGGTCGGTGTCAACTTCGCCTTTGGCACTTCGTGGCAAATCTGGGGCTTACCGCTGGAACAGGGCGCTGAAAAGGGGCGCAGCCAGTTGAAGGAAGCTATCCGAAATGATTTTGTGAGAAATCAACACAAGCACGTTTAGGTATGAGATTGACATCTCATACAAACGGTGCTCCAATCCCCCATGGCGGTCTATTATTTCAACGTCAGCATTTTGTCCCGCGGCAGCGGAAACGGAGCCATCGCAGCTGCCGCCTATCGTCATGGCATCAAGGTCAAAGATATCACGACAGGTCGTACCTTCGACTATGGTGGTAAAGACGAAGTAGCTCATACCTGGATCGCAGTTCCAGAGGATGCACCCGACTGGGCAAAACAGCGCTACCTGACATTTCTCGGTGACAGCCCGGAGGCACGGACCGAAGTGGCAAAAGTATCCACAAAGCTGTGGGAAGACCTGACCCTCATCGAGGTTTACAGCAAACACTCCCGTCGTGACAGAGCCCGGCTTTCCCGTAGCGTAACCTTTGCGCTGCCGTTGGAGCTGAGTTTTGAAGAGAAGGTCAAGCTCGGCCGGGAGTTCGTGCAGCGCAGCTTTGCAGAGCGCGGCATGATCGCAGATTGCACGTTCCACGATCTCGAGGACAACCCGCATATCCACGTAATGGCCAGTATGCGGGATCTCGGACCCGATGCGTGGGGCAAAAAGAATATGGCATGGGACCATAAATCCCTGCTCCGCAGCTGGCGGATGGAATGGGCAAATGCGGCCAATATAGCCCTCGAACGGGCGGGCCTGCACCAGCGGATCGATCACCGCACGTTGGAAGAACAAGGTATCGAGCTGAAGCCGGACAGCTACAACCCGCATGTCGCCGAGCATGCAGAACAGTCCGGCGATCTGGCCCGGGAGAAGGACCGTATCACCCAGGTGCGGCGCGACAATGCCGCCTACCTTCGTGCCAATCCCGAGCATGTGCTTACCGTGGTTTCGGCGAAGGCCACGATCTTCTCCGAGCAGGATATTGAAAACGAGTTCAAAAGGCGGCTCGATGATGCCGGTCAAGATGAGGTCAGGTCATTGGTGAATACTGCGATGGCGTCGCGGGAGCTGGTGGAACTGGACTGCACGATTGAGGATCGGAAGGGTGAAGAATGGCCCGGCCTGACCACACGGGCCCGGGCCTACAGGGAGCGCAATCTCGTTCTCGATGCAAAGGTTCTGGCGCGTCAGTCGCTCGATGTGGATGGGTCCGACCGGCTGGATCTGCTGTCCGAGGGTCTCCGGGAGACGCAGCGCAATGCGGCGCTGGAGATGGTCAGCCCGGATCGGTTGTCGCTGGTTACTGGCTACGGTGGCGTGGGAAAGACTTACACCATCGGGGAGGCCGCAAAGGTCTGGAAAGCCCGCGGGTATGAGGTCCTGGGTGGGGCAATCTCGGGTAAGGCCACCCAGGAACTCTCCACAATACCGGAGATGGAGATCGCCAGCCTCGCGGCCTGGGAGTCTCGCTGGGCCCGGGGCGCTCTGCCCATACAAGGCAAGTTTGTCTTCTTCCTCGACGAGATTGGCATGGTCGGGGGTGATACCCTGGTGCGGGTGCTCAAGCGGGTCTCGGACATGGGAGGCAAGCTGATCGTTTCGGGTGATGGCGAGCAGCTGCAGCCGGTCATGGATTCAAGCATCGTGGATGCTCTGCTGGAAGTAAAAGACCCGGTGTTGATGGACCAGATCGTGCGGCAGAACAACGAAGACGATCTGAAAGCGTCCTGGCAGCTGGCACAGGGCGGGAAACATATAGATCAAGCGCTCGATTACTACGATGGTGCAGGCCATATTCACTTCCTGGAAAACAACGAGGAAACCTTTGCAAAGCTGGTCCAGGGGTATTTTGATGCACCTGTCAGTCATAGCAATGAGCGGATAGCAGGTGCGGTGTCGAACCGCGACGTATGGGCGCTGCAGGATTTGCTGCGCGCCGAGGCAATCAATCGCGGCGTGCTGGGGGAGCGGGAACAGGACCTGGGAGAGATCATTCGGATCGATCACCGGGGTTTTCACGATGTGCGCCTGAAGCTGCCGCTCCTGGTGCGGGAGGGCGAGCGGCTGATCTTCACAGCCTCCCATCGCGATCTGGGCATCCCGAAGTCCAGCATGGGTTCGGTGGTGGCAATGCCCTACAAGGCGCTGGATATCCTGCTTGATGGCGCCGATACCCCGGTGCGGGTGCACCTGGAGGCGTTCAACAGATTCGATTACGCCTACGCGGCAACGATCCATAAAATGCAGGGCATGTCGAAAGAACGAGTACATATCCTGGCGCATCCCCGGATGAATCGCTACCTGGGCAACGTGGCGATGACACGGCATGAAGAGGGGGTGGATCTCTACGTATCGGAGGCCCGGATCGAGACACTCGAAGACCTGAAGGATCTGTTCGGTACCAAAAGCCACCTGTGGATCGACGGGTCCGAGGAACCAGACGAGATCCGGCGTGCAGGTACCGGGCTGGTGGAAAGTGGGCTTGCGAAGGACCGACTGGATCTCATACCCGTCAGCGAGACCGTGCAGAAGCTGGTCCGGGAAAGGTTCATCGGCGATCCACATCTGTCAGGTATAGCCTCGCGCGTGGGCGGCCTGCTTTCGGCGGAATTCGTGGACGGGGACCCGATCCTGGAAGAGGACCCGCAAGGTTATGCGCAGGATCCCTGGCGGGTCATCGACGAGATGATGGAGCGGCAGGCGGTGTTCCGGGCGACGGATGTTGCGGATGTGCTGTCGCGGATCACCAAGGACCCGGAGACCTTCCTGCGGCTCTTCAAGCAGGCGATGGAACATCCTGACCTGGTCATCCTCGACGAGGGTGGCCGCAATGGTGAAGGACGGATCTACAGTAGGCGGACGCAGGTGGCCCAGGAGATGAATGTCCTTGATCGTGGTGTACGGTTGTCGCTGCTGGAACATCTGCCTCATGCAGGAACAGCCCGGTCGAAGGCCTTCGGCCAATCCCTGCACGGAATTGGGGAAGAAGCGCTCCTGTCAGCCGAAATCCAAAGCTCCGGTCTGACCCGGGAACAGGAGGCCGCATTCCGGTCCGCGATCGATCAGCCGGGGCTGAGCCTTGTCAGCGGCCCATCGGGATCCGGCAAGACCCGGGTTGCAGGGGCGCTGGCGCGGGCATACCGCGTGGCCGGAGTGAAAGAGGTCAACGCGATCGCGCCCACGAGCGCCGGCGTCGACCGGTTACGACGGGCCGGAGAAAGTGGGGCGATGAGCATCCGCCAGTTCGAGGAGCGGGTCGCAGACGGGCGGATTGCGCTGATGCCGCGCAGCGTGATCGTCCTCGACGATGCCGGTCTCGTGGGTGCGGAAACAGCGGATCGCCTGATCGGCCTTGCAGAAACTCATGGCTCCAAGATCGTGGCGTTGCGGGATACGCACCAGTTTGCTGCCCTGGAGGCCAGCCCGGTCTTCCGGATGTTGGAGGATCGGGTTGGTGGGCACCGTCTCGGGGACAGCCTGCGTCAGGTCGACCCGGTGCGCAAACAGTTGCTGGAAGCGTTCCGGCAGGCCCCGACGGGCGTTCCCGGCGATCCGCAAAGGGAAGGTCCGGCGGAACGGGGGCTTTCCGGGCTCATGACAGAGGGAGTGTTCCAGGCGGGAGAGACAAGAGTCCTGGCGCTGGACCGAATAGCGAAGGATTATGTGCGCGACGCGGTGTCCTCGAAACTCGTGGTTGCCCAGGCCCGGGCGGATGTGAATGAGCTCAACAAGCTGATCCGTGAGAACATGGATGCGCGCTATCCCGAGCGAACGATAACGGCGAGCCCTTTCGGGAATAGTAAGGAGCTTGCCGAGGCCCCGATCGGATCAATCGCAGCGCTGCGCCCAGGCGATCGGATCTTGCTCGCGGGCGGGTATTTCGGCGCAAACCTGCCTGCTGGCAGCGAGGGCGAGGTCCTGCGCCATGATGACAACGGAGTTGCGCTGCTGATGGCCGCGCCCGACGGGACGGAGCGGCATCTGACCTTCTCGGTGGAGGATCGGGATTTCCGCTATCGCTTCGGCTTTGCCTGCACGGTGCATGGGGCTGCTGGCAGGAGCCACGGGTCGGTGCATGTACTGGCCACCCCGGGCATGACCCGTCATGTGCTGGATGCGGCTATGTTGTTGCACCAGACCGCGCTGAACGTGGTTCTGCCGGTGCCAGAGGACAACCTGGGGCGTGCGGTGCGGGCCATCCAGCGGAAGGATGGAACCGGCCGGGGTGCGCTGGATTACGGGTTTGATGTGTCGCTGGCGGCGCGGGAAGCACTGCGGGGCCAGGCGATGGAGCTGCGCGAGGATGCGATCGTTGAGGGCGCGGAACGGCTGGCGCTCTGGATGGGGCCGGAGACTGTCAGAACCGAGACAGGTGTTCCGGAAACATCCACTCCGGATATGATAGGGCCGACAGACGTGCGCCCTGCCCGCGCCCTGCCCCATGGCATTGGTGGCGAAGTGATGGCGGAGCTGATCGGCGGGCAGATTCTCGAGACAGGGACCGCGCCGACAAATGCAACGCGCAGCGCGCTGACCGATATGGTGCGCCACGTTGCTGGAGAAGACGACTGGCAAAGCCTGCGAAGACGCCTGCCGCCCGGAATAGAAGCACGCGCTGACCAGCTGGCGCTGGACCGGGCCGGTTCGGGCAGCGACGGACGCAGCCTGCCGGCAGCGCTGGCCCTGGCGCGCGGGGCGGTTGCCGCGGAAGCTCTTGGGGAGGATGCTCTTGCAGAGCGGTTCCAGCGTGGTCTTGATCTCTATGGCGCGCGCGCTGAAGAAGCCCGGCGGGGACCGGGCATCGAAGGGCTTGAACCGCGCCTGGTGGATGACCTGCCAGATCCGTGGTCTCAAGCCCCTGCTCCGGTGTTGGAGAGCCCTGCCAGTGCGGAGATCCGCGCGGCGAACGCGGCGTTCCTGCGGGCACATCCCGAACACATGCTGAGCCTGGTTGCGGCGGAACGAGCGATCTTTACGGAGGAGGAGCTTGTCCGTTCCGCCCGTTCTTATCTCGAAGCGGGTCGCGGAGAGGCGCGGGACCTGGCTGAGCTGGTGCTCGACATGCCCGAAGTGGTGCAGATCGCGCAGGCAGGACCGGGCGGACAGGCGCAATACAGCACCGGCGCGCGCTCGGCTGTGGAGATGGACCTGATCTCCCGGGGTGTGGCCATGGCGACAGACAGGTTTGATGTGGATGAACAGGCCCATCTCGATCTGTTGTCCCCCAGCCTGACAAAAGGGCAGCGCCCGGGAGCGCTGGCGATGCTGGACGCAAAGCGGCTGACCCTGGTGACAGGCGATCCCGGAGCGGGCAAGAGCTACGTGATCGGCGAGGCGGCCAAAGTCTGGCAGGCGCGCGGCTACGAGGTGATCGGCGGCGCGTCATCCGGCGCGATGACCCAACAGCTGGCCACGGATGTAAAACATCTGGATGTTGCGACGCTGGCGGCCTGGGAGTCGCGCTGGGAGCGGGGCTGGCGGCCGGCATCGGGCCGGTTTGTCTTCTTCATGGATGAGGCCGGTATGGTGGGTGGCGACACCTGGGCGCGGGTCCAAAAGCGGATTGATGCGCTTGGCGGTAAGCTGGTCGCCGTGGGTGGCCCGGGGCAGCTGCAGCCGACCAGCGAAAGTAGCGCACAGTTGGTTCTGATGGATCAGGAGCAGATCGGGTTCACCGCGATGTATGAGGTGATCCGGCAGGAGAACCATCTCGAACGCCATGCCTCGAAACAGCTGGAAGAAGGCGGCAGCGAGGCGATCAGCGCGCTGCGGTTTTACCATGATAAGGGCGATATCCGCTTTACCGAAGATGTGTCTGGAGCCATCGCACAGATCGCTGAGAGATGTTTCGAGCGTGGCGCACCTGGTAAGCGGATTGCGCTGGCCTATACAAACAGGGATGTCTGGGCCCTGAACGCGGCGTTGCGATCGGAGGCGGGTCAGCGCGGTGAGTTGCAGGGTCCGGAGCGGGACTGCGGCGAGATCGTGCGGATCCTGCGGGACGGAGAGCGGGAGCGGAAAATCCACCTGCCGCTGAAGCTGCGCACGGGCGATCGCATCATGTTCACGGCGAGCCATCGCGGGCTGCGGATCCCGAAGTCGAGCTTTGGCACGGTCCAGGTGATCCGGGCGCAGCAGGTGGACATACTGATCGATAAGCATACCCGGCCGGTTACGGTCGATCTGAAGGAGTTCAGCAGCTTCGACTATGGCTATGCCACCACGGTTCACAAGTCCCAGGGCATGTCCAAAGACTATGTCTATGGGCTTGGCCACGGCTATATGAACCGGCATGTGCTCACCGTAATGGCGACCCGGCATCACCAGGCGTTCGAGCTGTATGCTCCGAAAGACCGGCTGGAGGACATGGCTGCGCTGGAGGCCGCAATGCTGCGCAGCGCATATCTGCGGTTGGACGATCCCGATGCGGATCCGACCAGCACTTCCCTGTCACCACGCCGGTCTTCACCCGGGCCGGCCACCCCAGGGGTGGTTGAGCCCCGTGCCGATCTGCTGCCGGAAGACACTCCGGCTCCCGTTGTGGCCTTCGAAGCGGATGCGCATCTGTCGGGGGTTGCCAACCGGATCAGCGGGCTGCTGAAGGCGGAGTTCACACAGGGGCAGGCGTTGGTCGGTGAAGATCCATGGGGCTATACGTCCAGCCCTGCAAAGGTGGTGGATGATCTTCTGAAACAGCAATCAAACCTGCGCGCGGCGGATGTGGCAGGTGCGCTGACCCGTGTCACCCAACATCCCGCCACCTTCCTGCGCCTCTTCCGCGAGGCGATGCAGCATCCGGATCTGATCATTATGAGTGATGAGGGAATCGGTGGTGAGGGTCGGATCTACAGCACAAAATCACAGGTTGCCTTCGAGGCGGGTGTTGTCGATCAGGGCCTGCGGCTGGGGCTCAGTACCCATCTACCGGGGCGGGATGTAAAGACTCCTCGCCCGGATGGTGCTCTACTTGACCAGCTTGGCCGCCGGCACGGACTGGACGAGCAGCAAGCGAAGGCGCTGCGCGATGTTGCAAACGGGTCCCGACTCAGCCTTGTTCGGGGCGGGTCCGGCTCCGGTAAGACAAGGCTGGTAAGCATGCTGGCCAAAGGGTATCGCGAGGCCGGGTCCGATCATGTCTATACGCTCGCCCCCACCGGGGCGGGGCTTGGGGCCTTGCGGGAGGCCGGAGAGCGGCGGGTGTTCAGTGCGCGTCACTTTACGGAACTGGCATCGGCAGGTTCCGAGGGGGCTGATCCTCTGCTGTCGCTCACAGCGGGCAGCATGATCGTACTCGATGACGCGGGCCAGCTCGATGCGGAAACCGGCAAACGTCTTTTTGACCTGGTAGAGAAGAGCGGTGCGCAGATGGTGATGCTGGCGGATCCGGAACAACCCGGTCCGTTTGGGTCAGGGCCGATCTGGCAGATGCTGGAGGCGCGCATGGGATCGATTGCGCTCGGGGAGAGCCACCGGCAGAGCGATCCGGGGCTCGCGAAGGCACTGGCGGATCTGGCAGCACCGGAGCAGGGCGAGCGGGCGGCGCAAGGACTCAAAGCGTTGGAAGCAGCAGGTGTATTCCAGGCTGGTGGCACCTCACACGCGACGATCGAGACCCTTGCGCGGAACTATGTGACAGATGGCTCCGAAACAAAGATCGCACTGGCCTGGTCGGGTGCCGAGGTACAAAAGCTCAACACGGCAATCCGCGCGGAGCTGGACGAGATCATGCCGGAGCGGGCGGCATTCAAAAACACGGCGCAGCATACAGGATCGGTTGCGGCCTTGCAGGTTGGGGACCGGATTACCCTGACGGAATATTACGATGCTGCGGCACTGGGGCCCGGCAGCATCGGCGATGTGGTGTCGCGGGATGCGGAGAGTGTTCGGATCCGGCTGCGCAGACCTGGCGGCGCCGAAAAGGAAGTTGTGTTCAAGGGTGAGGATGAGGCGTTCCGGTACCGCTTTGCCTTCGCAAGCACCGTGAATGGGGCGCGGTGTCAGGGCCATGGGTCCGTGCATCTGCTGGTCAACCCGGCCATGAGCCGTGAAGTTCTGAACACGGGAATGGCGTTGCATAAGGACCGGCTCAACGTGGTGGTGCCAGCCAGCGAAGACCGGCGCATCTCCGTTGTTCGTAAGATCCTGCAGACAGACGGACGGGCGCGGGGGGCACTGGATTACAGCTTTGATCCTGCGCTTGCGATGCGGCAGGCTGCGCGCGGTGAAGCCCTGCGGTTGAAAGGGTCTGATGGACTGCCAGCAGGCATCGGTGCGGAAGCAATCGGTGAGGTGATGGCGGGTGCGATCCGCGAGACCGGTACAGCTCCGGCTCCGGACGTGCGGCACAGGCTCGACGGTTTTGTCAGGCATGCCATTCGGCTGCAGGGAAAATCCAGCCTTCGACAGCGCGGTACAAAAGACATTCTGGCGCGCGCGGAGCGTCTGGCGCTGGCCACAGCCGGACCGGGGCGTGATGGCAAGGCCATGCCTGCGGCCCTGGTGCTGGCCCGGGGGGCGGAACTGGCAGAGACCCGGGGCGAGGCTGATCTTGCCTCTCACTTCCGCCGCGGTCTCGCTCTCTATGCCAAGCAGGCGCACATTGTCCGCTCTGGCCCCGGCATTGAAACGCTCGAGGCTCAGGTGGTCGAGCAGATTCCGAACGCCCCCGAGGCCCCGGCACAGACGCGAACATTGCCTCCCTATGCCCGACGCGGCGGGTCACCTATCCGGCTTCCGTCACCCCGACGGCTCTCCAATCTCATCCCGAACAGCGAAGCCGCCGCAGCGCGGGCCGTGCTTAAGGCGTTCGTGCCGTACAGATCCCGGGGGCCCGGCTTTGTCGAAAGTTTTCTCAAGGCCTACAAGGAAAACAGTCCCCGGATGACGGTTGACGACCGGGCCACGCTGACACGCAGCGCTGACGGCACACTGGTGATCGATACCGGCCAGCCATTGATTGAGGAGCCTGCACCCGTGCGGGAGATCCCACAGTCAACCGCGCCCGCTCGCCCTGCCCCGCCGCGGCTTGGGCACCTGGCTCGCTCGTTGGCTTCTGCTGTCACGCAGCATATCGACGGCAAAAATCCCGTGCATCAGCGCGCCAACCTGCGTGGCGATCTCCGCAGTTTGCTGGCCGACGGTGCTCGCTTTGCCCCGGACGATCCAGAGAAGGTCGAAGCGGCCGCGCATGAAATCGCGCGCCGTCGGCATATCAATGCCGTCAAGCTGGACGTCATCGATATGGTTCTGAAGGAAAGCGGATCCAGAGAAAAACGGGATGACCACTATACTGTCAAGGCGGTCCACCGAGGCAAAAACCCGTTTGATTTTCTCAACTCCAAAAACGCCGCCAGGTACGACAAAGTCTTGCAGGCTCGCCTGCAAGACATGGTCCCGTCAGATTATGAGGCAACCAATACAGACCGCGCGATCGCCCGTGCCACGGCTTTCCTGCCAAAAGACCTTCCCGAAAACACACGAGATCTGGCCAAAGCGGTCGTGCGCGCGACCGTAATCGAGCCCCTGCCCGATCCGGATGAGTTGCGCAAGGATCGCCTGTCTGTTCTGGAAGAGCTGTCCAGTGGCGCTGAGCCGCCGGAAAATCGCAGGAACGCCCTGGCTGAAAAACTCTACAAGGTGTTTACAATCCGGGAAATCGATCAGCTGGTCAAACACAACACTGTACCACCACGCGGGATTGATGTCGCGCCGCAGGGTTCGTCAGGGTTCAAAGGTGCGCTGCGGTTACTCTTCCAGCAGGACAAAATCAACGCAGCCCCCTGGGGGGACCATCAGGATGCCATCAAGCGGGATATGTTCCGGGTTCCAGGTAGAGGACGTGGTTTTGAGTGAGACCTAAGCGGGCCAACAGAGTTGTAACTGTTTTCCACTGCGGAGAAACGTTTGTCGAAAGCACAACCGGCAACTAAGCATGACCTCATCGAGTGAGTTATCACAAACAACTAGGAAACCAGAACCTCGTCTTCGGAAACCCACTCTTTGCCTATCATCGTCGCTGCAACCGCATTCGGATCGTCAGAGTAGATAACCAACGCTAGACTCTCCCCGGCACGGGTACAGGTGACATAGAGTATTCGACAGAAAGGGCCACCAAGCTGCCCTTCGCTGCGGTTGCGGCACTGGGCACCGCTAACGTCATCAATGCGCAGAAAGCGGACCCTGCAAAGTTCTATCAGCAGACTGCGCCAGGACGGCCCAGACTGGTCATTCACCTCATTTTTGCAACGCTGCCGTGCGGCCCACCAGTTCGGAAAGGAGCCTCCCAAACTACATGCGATGTAACTCGTTGAGTTAGATATCCACGGCATTCGTATCTGCTTCACCACACTGCAAATGTGGGGCATGGTACCAAAAGTGTATCTACAAAAATACAACCATTGATTGGAAGTCCGGATGGAAGAGCCAGTAATCGAATGCACCAATTGTGGCACTCAGATACGGCTGACTGAGTCTTTGGCGGGACCCCTGATTGCCGCAACTCGATCAGAATATGAAAGTAGGTTAGTAGACCAAAGAGAGAAGTTTGAGACGCGGGAAGTCGCGATCAAAGCGAAGGAGCGTGAGTTAAAGGAAGCTCAAGCGACGCTGGACGACAAGCTGGAGGAATTACTAGTCAGTGAACGTAGCAAAATCACTGAAGAGGAATCAAAGAAGGCAAGGGCAATCGCGACAGCTGAAATCGACGCCAAAACAAGAGAAGTCATCGAGCTCCAAGACCTTATCAAGGAAAGAAGCGAAAAACTTGCCGAAGCCCAAGCGGCCCAAGCCGAACTAATGAAGAAAGAACGCCTCCTCGATGACGCCAAGCGAGAGTTAGATCTGACCGTGGAAAAGCGAGTGCAGGAAAGTATTGCCTTGGTTCGAAGTTCGACGAAAGCTGAGGTCGAAGGAGAATTGAAGCTCAAGGTGACTGAAAAGGAAGAGCAAATTCTTTCGATGCAGCGCCAGATTGAAGAGCTGCGCAAAAAATCTGAGCAAGGCTCGCAACAGTTGCAAGGAGAAGCCTTAGAACTGCAGTTGGAGCAAGCTCTAGCGACGAAATTTCCACTAGATACGATTGAACCAGTACCGAAGGGTGAGTTTGGAGGCGACGTCATCCAAAGGGTGAATTCTCAATCGGGTAATCCGATTGGCGCAATACTATGGGAATTGAAAAGAACAAAAAACTGGAGCAACTCTTGGCTTTCCAAACTTAGAGACGACCAAAGAACGGCAAACGCCGATGTTTCAATCATTTTGACGAACACACTACCAAAGGAACTCGAAAATTTTGGATTGATCGATGGCGTTTGGGTTTCAGCCCCTTCTTTCGGTCTAGGGTTAGCAGTTGCACTGAGGCAGACCTTGCACGAAGTTGCATTGTCCAAGAATGCGCAGATTGGGCAACAGTCAAAGATGGAACTTGTCTATGATTATCTGACAGGTCCACGTTTTCGACGTCGCGTCGAGGCAATTGTTGAGAAATTCTCAGACATGCAGTCAGACCTTGATCGTGAAAAAAAAGCAATGACGCGACTATGGGCAAAGCGTGAACAACAAATCCAAAGTGTAATTGAGAGCACCGTCGGCATGTATGGCGACCTTCAGGGCATTGCCGGTCAAGCACTACAGGAAATTGACGGGCTAGATTTGCCCCTGATCGAACTCGACGACGATAGCTAGTCCAGAGGAACCTAACATTTGACAAATTTTCATGACCCAATTCGACACCTAAAATATCTCCGCCAATCCTTGTCGCAGGACAATGAAGCTATTGGCTTTTTTATTTCTGCAGGATGCCCACTGTCCGTTGACATGCCAAAAGACGAATGGCCGCTGATTCCAGATGTTAGGAACCTCACAATTGCCATTAATGCTGCTCTTGGTAACGACGATAAGTATAAGATATTGTTGGGGGAATTAAAGAAATCTGGAAAAGATCAGGAAAATGTTGAAGATATCCTCAGCTTCCTCCGTGGCCTGTTGGCTGTTGCAATTGGGGGAGACGTTCGGGGTCTTTCTGAAGCTGATCTTCTGGCGCTTGAAGGTCAGATTTGTGCTAAAATAGTAGATAAGCTGGATGTTCCGCTGCCCAATGGGGAAACACCGTATCATAGAATGAGTAACTGGGTGCGGTCGATTGATCGGAAAGTGCCCATCGAGATTTTCACAACAAACTACGATCTCCTTTTGGAGCAAGCTCTTGATGATCTAGAAGTTCCATACTTTGATGGATTTGTCGGATCACGTCGGTCATTCTTTGATTTGCGGGCAGTTGAAGAGAATTTGATACCTGTCCATTGGTCACGACTTTGGAAAATTCATGGCTCGATAAACTGGCACCAAGAGACCGTCGGACAAGAGAAGAAAGTGTATCGCTCATCACACCCGGAGGAGGGTGCAACCCACCTGATCTATCCATCACATCTAAAATACGAAGAAAGTCGAAAGATGCCGTATTTGGCACTTATTGACCAACTAAACCGCTTCATCCGCCGAAAATCGTCATTTTTGGTTCTTAGTGGCTATTCGTTCAATGACGGACACCTAAATGATGCCATCATTAATGCATTGAAATCGAACCCGACAGGAATGGTCCTAGCGCTACAATTTGGCAAATTCAATCTGTCCAAAGAAGAGGGGGGAGGTCATCGCTATCCTAAGGCATATGAGCTCGCCGAACGACAGCATAATTTGAACGTTTGGACATATGATCAGGCGATTATTGGTACAAACCAAGGCAAGTGGGGCGCGATCAAGCACAAGGATGACGAAGATCCCGACATTAAGGAATTTGCGCCCTCTGTTCTTATCGAAGGCGGCGATGGTGCATCGGAACCTCACGTCAAGCTTGGTGATTTTTCTGTGTTCACTGATTTTCTGAAAAAATTCATCGGTTCTCAAGTCGGTGAGCAAGATGTTAAGTGATGATAGTTATCTTGGCGACGTCCAAGACGTAAGTGGTACAACCGTCCGCATCAAGATGTCGGCCAAATCGCTGACCGGCTTCGTATATATTGACGGTCAAGGGTACCGAGCAGGCCAGATCGGCAGTTTTGTCAGAATTCCCATCGGGTTTGAGAACCTTTTTGGCATTGTGAGCCAGGTCGGGGCAAGTGCAGTACCTGAAGCGCGTGCAGAAACGGAAGACAATAACCGATGGATGACAGTTCAGCTGATAGGCGAAGGGCCTAGAAACGGTACTTTTCAACGAGGCCTTTCGCAATATCCGACAATTGGAGACAAAGTTCATCTCGTTTCAGAAAAGGAACTTAAAGATATCTATGGGCAACCTGACAAACCCTACTTCGTGAGGCTTGGCCACATATCCAACGCTGAAGCCATCCCTGCGTTGGTTGATGTCAATAAGTTGGTGACTCGTCACTCTGCTGTTGTTGGAACAACCGGTTCCGGCAAGTCCACTACGGTTGCTAGCTTGATGAATGCACTATCTGATGTCGAAAAGTACCCTTCAGCTCGGATCGTCATGCTTGACCTGCATGGAGAGTATGGGCGCGCTTTGCGGGACCGCGCTAACATCTTCAAGATCCACCATGATCAAAAGGCAAATAACTCCGACAAACGGTTACTCATTCCATACTGGGCTTTGAATTTTGATGAACTTTGCAAAGTTGCCTTTGGTGATTTTAGCGATGAAAAAAATCGCAACATCGTCATGGAGAGAGTTTTTAAGTACAAACTAGCTTCTCTAAATAGGCACCCACGAGATGGCGTCACAACAGATACGCTAAGTGTTGATTCACCGGTCCCGTTCAGCCTCCATGATCTGTGGCACGAGCTCTTTGTCGATACGTTTGCAACCTACTACTCGGATCGCAAAGGAAACCCGAGAGACCATCTGGCCTATGAAACGGACCCGAATGGAAAGGAGCTGAAGGGCAATCCACAACTTGGTCTTCCGCCGACATTTAAGAACATCGTTAAAGGCGCCGGAGAAGAGAAGATTTTTCATTTGCCTGGCACTCTTAATATTGGCAAACAAGTCTTATTGTTGGGAACGAAACTTCGGATACCCCGATACGATTTCATTTTTAAGCCTGAGCAGTTTTATCCGGCATCAGATGGTGAAATTCATACTGATATTGATGAGCTTCTACGTGACTGGATGGCGACCGAGCACCCAATCTCAATTTTAGATCTTTCCGGCGTACCAGCTGATACCCTTCTAACGACAATCGGGGTGCTACTACGTCTACTATATGAAGCTGTATTTTGGGGGCGTGACTTATCTCAGGGCGGCCGTCATAGGCCGCTACTATTGGTTATGGAAGAGGCCCATATCTATCTCAACGACCAAACACAGAATATGGCCTCAAGTATCGTACAACGCATTGTAAAAGAAGGTAGAAAGTACGGTATTGGAGCAATGATAGTTAGCCAAAGACCGTCTGAAATTGACTCAACCATTCTTTCACAGTGTGGAACCTTCATTGCCTTGCGTTTAGCAAATGCGTCTGATCGGTCGCACATTGCGTCTGCAATGTCAGATAATCTCGATGGGCTCATAGGTATGCTGCCAATTTTAAGAACTGGCGAGGCCATAATTCTTGGAGAATCGGTCAAGCTACCCATGAGAACGACTGTGGAACCACCACCCAAGAACCGCCGCCCTGACAGTCAAGATCCTGTGGTATACGATGAGATATCTCTGAACGATACTGAGAACCCAGGTGGGTGGGGCATTCCTAAAGAGGTCGCCCCCCGATACGATGAAGTCGTCGAAGCATGGCGGGCTCAAAACCCCAAGATTTCTAGGATCAAGAAGGACGAATAGTCGATGGAGATGCATCAAGTGGATTCTTCAAACGTAGCGGCCATTGGCTACGATGATGGCTCCGAAACCCTACAAGTCGAGTTTAACAGTGGCGCGACGTACCAATACTTCGACGTTCCAGAGCACATTTTCGATGCCATGCTTGAATCTACCTCAAAAGGGCAGTTTTTGCATCAAAATATCAAGGGAGCGTTTCGCTTTTCCCGAGTTTAGAATTGTTTCAGGAGCGGCGAAATCCTGAACTTCTGATCTCCTGTTCGCAAACGCAGCGAATGCCCGTTTCGTCCTGCGCTGCCGTCATCCGAGCGCCTGTGACCAATGTCTGGTTAGGGCTACGAGCGGCCTAATGCGTCCGCAGCTACCAGATCAACCGGCAATGGCAGGAATGGGCTCATTCGATCTGTTGGGGCATGTCGCAGAGAACGGCAGCAGCGAGCCCAATGTGCACGATGCTGCACATTGTCCCAAAGTCTGCTTCGGGATGATGAGGTCGGAGCGCTGAAGGAAAGCCGACGTTCGATGCATAAAGCTCTTTTGACCACTCCTACTAAGCATAGCGCTGCAACATTGCCCACCGGAACGTGGTCAGATTGTAGGAGCCATAATTTGGCGCAGCTCTTCAGCCACTGCTGAAAACGGACCTGAAATCATAGGTAGGAAACTCTTGATGCTGCGGGTGGGCGCTCCAATTTGTGAAGCAAACGCACAGATTCCGCCGAATTCTACGAAGGGATTGTCCTCCGTTTGGATTAGCCTGACCTTGGGAAGATTGTTGGCGTTTTGCCGTGCCTCAGCCCAATCCACAGTTGCGCAAGTTGCCTCGCGCCAATAACCCTCTCCGTTGTTCTTCATCGCATCGAAATTGTTCAAGCGAATTGTCTCGCATCCCTCGGAATCTTCATACTCTGTCAGATCTATATGTGGCATAGACAGTGGTTTTTTGAGATCAACTCCGTCACGCTTCACCAAGTGCCTAAATGCGAAGCTTGCTACCAGTTTTGCAGAACTTGGTGCGTAGAGAGTAGCAAGTGCGCCTGTTCTGAAAATGCCAGTAAGTACTGAAGCATCTTTTCTGGATAGGATGGGTGGAGGCACATCGAGTCCAACGACCCCTATCACCTTCTCCGGGTATCTAAGCGCAAAAAAATATGCGCTCGGAAATCCCATTCCATGTGCAAACACAAGACAACGATCGATTTTCTCCCTCTCAAGGACAGATGCGCAGTCGGATGCGTGTACTCTAAGAAGTTCGAGCCCAACTGCTGAGTTTGAACTAGATGCTCCGAACGAAGCTCGAGAAATTCTTATCGTACGAAACCCGCTTTCTGCGGCCATTGCTTTTGCCTTTTTGGTCCAGTGCCGACCTGATGTGAGGCAGTGAAAATAGAGCAACGGTAATCCACTCGTCGGCGGATCGACTTCGTATTCGATCTTCCTGCCACCCGGTCTTGCCACCAACATAGTTTGATGTGCAGACAATAGTTCGCCTTTATCTGCTGAGCGCGCGTTCTCAGAAATTGCCACGGCTTCCCCGGCCAAACGAACGAGGTCAGTCTGGCTTGAGGCTCCTAGCTTGGAAGTTATCGACTTAATTTGGGTCCGAACTGTCTCCAGCGACCTTCCCTGAAGCTCCGCAACTTCTTTGGGGCTATTGCCGACAACCAACGCCTTAAGAACATCTAATTCCCGAGGTGAAAGCGAAAAATTTTTCTCGAACAAACGAGTAACCGCGTCCTCAAAAAAACTCTTGCTCACAAAAAGGCCGACACGATCCTCCGCGACAACTTTAAATACTCCTATGTGCGGCTTCTGCAAGGCGTCGTCATAGTAACGAATTAAAATCGGTTCAACTTCTTTTGAGCCGTCAGATTCGTGTAACCAAGACTTCAATCTGGCTACATCCTCCGAACACAATTTGTCCAGCACTAAGCCCAGCTTTTTGTCGGCCGAACTACTACTATTGGAGTCAAATTCAATCATCAGTGTTCCCACGTCTGAATCACGGCCGTGATGTTCTCCGGGGTTCTGAAATTCTAGCAGCATTGTTTCCCACAATGCCGCTGAATGACTTTCAAAGTGAGCTACGAGTATCGGGTTATCTTCGGCCTCGAACCAGGAAGTCAGCATTCCCGTCATGTCTGTGAAGTGGTCAGGATCAGTAAGGCACTGATAGATGCTTAGTAGCACCGTCGAAATGTCTGCGCCATTCAGCCTTAGACCAAGAGCATCAATTATGTTGGAGTCGTCACTCATTCTATTCCAAATATGCCAAAATCTTGCACTCACCAGTTTGGGTGAATTCCAACATCGAATCCAGTGTTACCCGTCTTGTGCGCTCTACTTCACAACAAAGATCAGCTCAAATTTGAGGTTGATCAACGTTTGGACGACAGGCGCTGCAATTAAAACGTAATGGAGGATATCATGCGCACTTTGATTTTTGCAGCTACTTTGACTGCCCTGACCGTTCCGGTCGCAGGTTTTGCCGACGATTTGAATGCCACGATCGAAGATATAAATTCGCGCTACGAACAGCGCTACGACAGCTTTACTAAAGAAGGTCGCCGTTTGAGCGAACGGGCTCCTGAGGGTGCCGAAGTCGCGTTAGGTTTCGACGCCGAAGTGGAGATGAAAGAGCATATCATAGTCTTCGATCTGCCAACTATCAATATGCGTGAAAAGCGTATTGTTCTTGATCTGCCTCAGGTCACTATGAAGAACCGTCGCTTCTCGTTTACTACCATCAAGTCTAAGATGGAGAACAAACAGGTTGGATGTATCCCGGAATTCCGTGGAATAAAGATTTACTGTAAGCCGATCATCATAAAAGTGCCGGTGTTTTGGGAGGACAAGACGGAATTTGTGACGAAAATTCCGGAGTTCAAGGTCGATCAGACTGCTATCGTGATGCACCTGCCCGATATCCAGATGGCTGAACAGCGTATTGTTCTTGATTTGCCCGAATTCGCCGTCCGTGACGTGAATGTCGAAACAAAGCGCATTGAGGCCGATGCACGCGATCTTGAAGCGCGCACCAAGGCAACGGCAGTCGCTCATAAGGCTGAAATTGCCGCTGTGGTCGAAAGAGACCTGCGCGTTCGCAAAGCTGAGGTCGCAAAGCAATTTGATGGCGCGATCAAGCTGATGCAAAGTTCAATCAACTCGCTTCGCTCGAAGGGCGTTGATCCGGCAAACGCGAACGGCACAAATTTGATTGCGGAGTTGGATAATCTCATGAAGCAAAAGGCAAACGCTCTGGCACAGATAAACAACGCGTTGATCGAAACGACTTCGTAAAGCGGCAAAAGGCATGTGAGCCCCGGATCATCTGGGGCTCACGTGCATTCGGCATAGCGATTAGAATAAACAGGCCATTCTGAAGATTCTGTTTGTTGAAAAGCGGCATACTATTATCTCGTAAAGAGAGGTATCGATGCTAACATATCGCGGTCTGCAAGGTGTTTGTCCGCAGTGTCTAATTAGTTTTTTAGCATTTATGGAACCTTGACGAAAAACCACTGTGTCGATGCTCAGGCCCATCCAAAAAGTCTGTTGTTGACCGCCTTTCCGAGAACTGACCTTGGCGAACTTGCAGCGAAGGTCGGCTCTGTCCGCATAGCGATCACTGATGCACTGCGCAGCGAACGACTGCGTCGAGTCCGCTTATCAGCCATCCGACGCCGGGCTGTGAATGTCCGGAATGTGCCGTTTGCGGTCCGCTGCATGTGCGAAAGGCGGAAATGGGATCAAGGGCAGCTTCGGGCTCTTTAGACCAATTGGGGACGTCGCAGAGAATGGCCGCATCGAGCCCACACTGGCGGATGCTGCGATTTGCACGAATGTCTCCATTCATGAGATTCAGCGCTTATTGTGATCTGTTCATTGCGCGCGGTTTGGTGTGACGCATGGCCTACTTAAGTTGGTCGGGTCCTCGCAACTCAGGCGGCACAACAAATCGTTTCCAAGCAACTGGTTCGATCATGTATCCCGCCGCACTTGGCGGCACAGGCATTTCAATACCTTCCTGTTGGGCCATGATGACACCCATGCCAAACGCTACATATGTAAGGTTGCCGTCGACAATTTGGTCATTTCCTGTGGTGAGGTTTTGGCAAATCAGAGCCGGGCGGGCGCTTTCTGGGTTTGGCAGCGTGTGCGATTTGAAGTGTTCGACGTCGATAGCATTGGAGGTAATGATCTCTGAAACGCGCCGTAAGTCTATTGGAACGCGCAAGACAGGAAGGTGGGCGTCTGTTTAATTTTGCAGTAGGCGTTAACCATAGCGTGCGCCACCGTGCTTGATTACTCCAACGAGCATTTCTGAATCATATCAGTGCGGCGCGCCATGCATTGTTGACCCAAACGTCAAGTATTTCTGAGCCAGATTTGCAGCATCCAATATCCAACGAGCGCTTCGGGAAAAAAGGCCTGGCACTATGCCGGGCCAAGTTGTGACGGGGATCGTCACACAGGAAGAAATGCTTGCGGAACTACGCGGGCACTTGCGAGCTGATGCCCATTTTTCCGATCAGCGACATATCGTAAAAGGTGTTTTGGTAGATGTCGTTAATCCAGTTTCCGTAAAACAAATGCGCATGGCCGCGCCAGCGATTTAGAGGGCATTGTAGTGGGTTGTCGTCGGGATAATAGTTGCAAGGGACTTGGATGCCTTTGCCGTGAGTAATATAGCGATCATATTCCTCTTTTAGTGTCGTGCTATCGTATTCCAGATGGTTGAAAACGTAGAGCGCACGATAGCTGCTTGCCTCAACCACACAAGGGCCAACGCTCGCACTGGACAACAAAGTATTTAGCTCTGGGCGAGCATCGATCTCCATTTGGCACACTTCGGTCCATCGACTTACTGGGATCACCACCTCATCTGAAAAACCCCGTAGATAGGGCGAGGACGGCGCATGGTTTTGGTGTTTGTAGCACCCGAAGGCTTTCCGCTCTAGAAGATGTTTTTTGATCCCGTGGAAGTGCCATGCCATTGCCATGCCACCCCAACATATCCCGATGGTCGAATGTACATGGCTTTGTGTCCAATCAAACACCCGCCGAAGTTCGTCCCAGTAAGAGACTGATACGAATGGCAAATGCTCGACGGGAGCACCGGTAATGATTAGCCCGTCGAATTTTTCACCTGTAGCCTCCACTTCACAGAACGTCCGATAGAAGCTTGCCATGTGATCGTTGGCTGTGTTTCGGCTCTCATGATCTGTCATGCGGATCAGTTGGAAGTCGATTTGCAAAGGTGTTGACCCGATCAATCTTGCAAACTGAATTTCAGTCTGGATTTTTTTGGGCATCAGATTTACAAAACCGATCCGCAACGGGCGGATGTCCTGGATTGCTGCGCGGCGCGAGTTCATTACCATCACGCCCTCATCAGTGAGGACGCGAAAAGCAGGAAGATTTTCGTTGAGTGTAATTGGCATATTATGCGACCACTTCAACTGAATAGTTCTCTTTTTTAGACAACCCGCTACCGAAGTTAATCTGCCCCTGACGGGCATGTTGTCGAATTTCGTTTGCCGCCGAGATACAGTCATCATAAGAAACACCGGAGTGTCGGGAGATGTATTCCCTTGAAACCTCATCAATGTCTATCGGCCAATCATCTTCTGTTTTGGGATTGTAGCTTGAGAAGAGTTGTTTTCCGTAGTGATTGTTGTGCAGTGGCAGGATCGGTTGAGCTTCCACATCGCTGATAAGTCCCTCGTCGATGATCCGCTTAATCCAATCGACGGTCGTTCTAAGAGTTTCCGATGTCTCTGGTTCTGTGCCAAGGACAAACGAGCCATAGACGTTTATGCCTCGGCTCTTGAGGATTCTTAGGGCCGTTTCATTGATTTCTACAGAGTCCTTCGGCCCCTTCATATGCTTGAGCGTCCGGTCGCACCCTGATTCAAGACCGATATTGAGTTTGAAGACGTTCAGCTCGGCAAGGAGGTCCCCAAGATCATCATTGCGGATAATGTCGAGCGCTTGCCCGTAGATGAAAAACATAGGATCAAAATCAAGGTCATCCGGTTTGCTCTTTACCACATCCCTTATGAACCGTGGGAAACTGGTAAGACTATCGCAGACTTCATAAAAAACCTCAGATTTCACCTGTGCGTTCGCAGTGCGAACCTCATCCCAAAATCGGTTTCCAGATGAAAAAGACACGTCCAGTAGCATATCACAGTGCTTGCATTTGATATTTTCGTTCGCTCTTGAGCAGCCTCTTGCCCGGTTCATCGTTGTGATCCCCGTCGGGACATGATCACCATGAAGATGACCAAACGCTGATTTATAATTCTCGAGATAGCTGTCCCACATGTACTGTGGATAGAGTGACCGATCCACCGTTGGGAAAATGTCCAATGCGCCCTTTCTCTGTTTGGCCGCTTGGAAGGGCAAGTTCGCTATAGCCAACGTGTCTTTCTGAGTTGTGTAGTCAAATCCAGCAGCTTGCCCTCTGGGTGTTCGATAGGTCAGCGATGCAATACCGGCGAAATCGCCTACCCCATCAAGCAACTCCCGTACCAGTAGCTCCAAGGCATATTCACCGTATTCCGCCGCGATTACGAAATCTACATCTGGCCGGTTTCGAACGATCTGCCGAGATAGATGTGCTGCGTGATCGTTGCCAAAGACCGTATAAGCTCCGACCGACTTCGCGATTCTAGCCAGTTCGAGAGCCGTATGATAGGATGTGCACAGCGCACCTATTCCGACCAGCCAGGGTTTGAAGGTGTTAATTTCCCTTTGTATCAGCTCAGTGCCACAGATCCCCCCATCTCTACAAATAATCTCAATATCGGGAAACGCGGCTTTGAGCCAGGTTCCGAGTGCTAAGATGTTGAGCGCCGGAAAGCTGTAGTCATTAGCGATGGATGCAATGGACTCATCATTTGCTGCATTCACCAGATAAATTGTCTTAGTCATTCCAGTCTCCTGCCTGTCATTGCGACAACCCTAGCTGGAGGCGACGGATAGATGCGCTTATTTTGCTGGATTTGGGAGAAACTTTATTCAAGATGCCTAAGATAACGAGAAAAATGCGCGCGCTAAGGCCATAAACTAGGGAACCGAGGAACAATGGATAAATTTGACAGGTCGCTTCTATCTCTCTTGCAGGAAGATTTGCGGCGCTCAACAGCTGAGTTGGCTGAGGAAATTGGTTTGTCCCCTTCGGCGACGGCCAAACGAACGGCGAGACTATGGACAGAAAACTACATCAAGCGACAGGTTGTGAAACTCAACAGGAAGCGGTTTCGTCGGCCAGTTACAGCATTGGTCACTGTGAAGCTAACAACCCCAAAGGCAACGGTATCGGAGCAATTCGCAAAACATGTGACAGCTTTTCAGGAAGTCACGCAATGCCATGCGGTTACAGGCGATTTCGACTACCTGCTAATGGTTTGCGAGCGCTCGATAGAAGAATACCACGCGTTCGCGCAAAGCACTTTCGGAACTCTCCCAATCGTTCAGTCTTACAAAACGACCTTTGTCCTCGGAACAGCCAAGAACGAAGATATTCTGCCGGACTTTGCTTTGGTCGAACGGACCGAATAGGTATCAGTTCGGGCGGTGCGGAATGAGTGTCGAGGTTTGGCTATCATTTATCATCGCCAGTGCAATTCTTGTGGCAATCCCGGGTCCAGCAAATCTGTTCCTGATCACATCCACTCTAAGAGGTGGATACCGTGCCGGTGTCCCAGCCATAATTGGCGTCGGCATTGGTGTCTTCACATCGGTTCTTCTTGCGTTACTTAGTGTGAGTTCAGCAATTGCTACATCGGATTATCTGTTCTCGATACTCAAGTATGGTGGCGCGGCCTACCTAGTCTATCTTGGGGTGAACGTTTGGAGGACCTCTGACCAAACGCCTAATCCGAAAGCGGATTGCGAAGTTTCGCGTAGGAGCATAACAGTTTCAGCTTTCCTTGTCTCGATACTCAATCCAAAGGTGCTGATGTTTTATGTAGCGTTTCTTCCCCAGTTTATTGACCCGGAAATGCCTCTGCTTGTCCAAGCTGAAATCTTGATGGCAACGTTCGTCGTGTTGGCTCTGATAAATGCAAGTATTTGGGTCTTCTTTGCCCGTGTATCAACGCAGCTACTCAAAGCAAATAGCTTGTTTCTATTGGCTAACCAGGCTGCGGCTGTTCTTCTCATAGTCGCCGGATGTTCCGTTGTTTTGGGTTCCTAAATTGGAGGAAGTTACATGCAAACCTTACTCTTGAAACTTCTACAATGCGCCTGTGTATTTGGTCGTGTTGACGCTGATTGCATCCATCGCCAAAAACCGACGCACCAGGTAATCACACCAGAGAGTTTTGGGCACTAACTCCATTGATAGACATCAATCACAGCCGCTCGACATGGCGTGATGTGAAAGTGGTTTTGCGGCGGTGTCGCGTGGCTCGCTGTCGAAGAAATCTGACGTTCAACATATAAGAAGCTGACATTGGCGTAGCCGCGACGAACTCACACTGTGTCCCGCTCATCCGCCATCCGTGAAGCGTCTGGGAATGTCCGGTGTGCGCGGTTCGCGAAGTGCCGCACATGCGAAAGAAGGAGGCTTGGCCGACGACGGCAATGGGCTCAAATTCACTACACCGTGCGATCTGCATAAAATGGCTGTAGCGAGCCCATCATACTAGTTCTTCAGGACGCAGCGAATGGCGGCTTCACGATTTGGGTCTCCAATCCATCCCCATGTAGCTTGATCCGGCTTTCAACTCCGTCATCATCTTGGAAAGCCGTTTCTGTTTGGTATCGTCCCGTTTCGCGCTGTTGATCCACCATAGGTAATCGTTCCGCTGATACGGTGGTCTGGAGTCGTATTGCTCCACTAAACCTGCTTCTTGCAAAGCGTCTTTCACGAAAGTTGGCATCTGCTGTATGGGTCGTTTCAGTTCAGGCACGGTTTCAGCCTCCAGGCATCGTAAAAACGACGCTCTTCGCTGAACGCTCTGCCGGGCCGTGCCAGACCGCTTCGATATTGTTGCCGTCAGGGTCGAGAACATAGGCCGCATAGTAGCCGGGATGATAGTCTCGGGGTCCAGGTTTTCCGTTGTCTATTCCACCATTCTGTAGGGCGGCGGCATGAAAAGCGGCCACTTCGTCTTCGGACTCCGCTTGAAACGCCAGGTGGATACGCGTGATCGGGTTGTCTCCCGCCGGGGTGACGAACAGCTCATCTGCAATAAAAAAGTGCTCCGTATCCTTAGACAGATCTCGTCCCAGAACCGCCAAACATGCGCTGTAGAACCTTCGGCTGTCCGACAGGTCCGAGACATTGAGATGAATATGATCGACCAGACGGCCCTTGTGTATCTGCATGACTTGCCCTTCGTTAGACAATATTGTTAGCATAGCTAATGAATAAACAAAACACCGACAAGTTCCGCGCCGCTCAGGCGCTTCACCAGACCTTGCCGAAGCTGGATCGGCTCATGCGGCAGACGGAGCGCCGTGCAGGCGCAACGGGCGGGCAGCTTTCGGCGCTAGCGGCAATCTCAGAATTTGGACGGGACCGGCTTCACCTTTTGGCTGAACACGAGAGCGTCACCCGCCCGACGATGAGCCGTTTGGTGAATGCGCTTGAAGCGCGGGGGTTGATCGAAAAAGAGACCGATGAAGCAGATCGGCGCGCACCTCGGCTATCGATCACCAAGGCCGGTCGCAGTGTCCTTGTGGAGAGTTGTGAAGAGCGCACCCACATCATGATGGCATTGATGGAAGACCTCACTGACGAAGAATGCGCAACGCTCAATGAATGCCTCCGAAAGCTAGGCCCTCGCAGCGAAATTGAGATCCGCTGACGGAGCCCACTCACCAAAAGCTGCCATTGGCCAAACGGCAGGTTTGTCCCGCCCACCAGCCATCCGGCACCGGATTTTGAACGTCCGGAATGTGCGGTTTTCGACGTGCCGCACATGCTAAAGACTGAAGCTCGCTAAAGGGCAGGAATGGGCTCATTCTACCAATTCAGGCATGTCGCGAAGAAAAGGCCGATATTCGGCCTAGTCGTTGCGCTGCTCCGGAATTGCCTGTTTGCTGACGCTCCAGTCCTCACAACGACCAGACACACCCCCTCAGAACACCATTTTGAGGCCAGCATTTGCACTCAGAGCGCTGGTATCACCTGCGTTGCTGAGCCCGGTGGCATAAGAGGCTTCGCCAAAGAGATCCACGCGGTCCGTCAGGGCATAGTTGCCGCCAATGCCGACCCCAACCGCCCAGGGCTCGCTCTCGGTTGTCAGGGACGCCCCGGCAACAGTCACCTCACTGCCCGCGCCAAACTCATGGAACAGGTTCACTATGCCATAAAGGCGACGCGTCTCCTGTGCCTCCTGCGCACCAAACTCAAGCCCAAGCCGCAGCTGCTGGCTGGACGCATCCTCAAGCGTCACCTGCTCCCCGTAGCGCTCACCGTCAAAGTCATCAAACGCAACAGAGGACAGGCTCAGCTGCGCCTGCGGGATCACCGTCAGCCGGGCGCCCAGGTCAAGCTGCTGTCCCGCCTCGATCGACAGCGCAAGGCCTGTGCCGCCGTTGCCGTCCGCCAGGGTTCCAATCCTGTCAGCCTCAAGGTCGCTCGTGTAGGAGGCAAACGTGAACTGCCCGTCGACATAAAACCGGCGATTGTCATACCACGTAGCAGCCAAGCCCAGACCCAGGCCAGTGGTGTCAATCGAACCATCCCCAAAGGCAGAGGTGACTGCAGTACTGCCTGTGGCGTAGGAGAACATCAGCCCGCCCACAAGAAGGCCCGCACCGCTCTCGCTCAGGACAACATCCCCACCGATCTCCATCTCCCAGACACTGCTGTCGAGCGCGGCCCCTGTTGTGCTGTGCTCTTCAGACAATGTGATCTGTTCCGCACCCATCTGGAACCAGAGCGGGGAGCCTGCGCTTTGCGTGGCTGGTCCCCCGTCCCAGGCCAGGCTCCGGAAGTCTTCCGAGCTGCCCCGGCTGCGCAGCGACGCGGGGCCATTGAGGGCCAGCAGCGACTGGCCATAGCTGTCATAGATCGGCGCAGACGGTTGCCAGTTTCTCCCACCGGTCTCCGACATCGCGCTCAGCACCCAGCCTCGGCCATCCTCGGCCTCGGTCAGCGTATAGAGGTGAGCCCCCGAGACAACTGCTTGCGCCCCGTCCGGGGTGACGTGGTTGCCATCCACAAGGGTGAACGTTCCATTAAACGTTCCGCCAACAGAGACCACGTCGATCTCCAGCGGTGTGTCTTCGTCACCGGCACTGTCCAGGTTGGTGACTGACAGCATCATCTCGCCCGAAGCGTCGCCCTTGATCTCAAGCCTGTCGGTGTTCGCATCATTGCCAGCGAGAACTGCATCCAGGGCAAAGACACTTGTTCCCGAACCGGTGTAATCCCCCTCGATGGTGATCACATCATCCGCAGCCCCGTCCTGCACGCTTAAGACGACAGAGCCATCATTGGTCACATCACCTGCGATGGTGATCCCCCCTCCCCCGCCAGACGCACGGAACGCGGACCCGGTGTTGATGGACAACTGATCTATATCGAGCCGGGTAAGTTCATTCAGGCGCAGGTTTGTGTCATTCAGCGTGACACGTTCCCAGTTGCGGAAGTTCTCCGCCGTGTTGCTGATGGTCTGGCCATGCAGCGTTAGCTGATCGTTATCCCCCGCACCGCCATCCAGAACGTGGGATCCGTCATAGCGGGCTGTGGACTCAATCGTGACTGTATCGTCACCCGCACCGCCATAAATGCCGCCGGTAAAACGCCCGCCCGTCAGGCTCAGAGTATCGTTACCCGCATCAAGACGAATATCGCCGGCGATGTCCCCTGCCGAGGTGACCACCGCGTCGCCACCCCCGTCTTGTAGTGCAATACCAGACGTCCCCGCAGCCACCAAAGCAGTACTGGAGATATCAATCGTCCCCCCGGCGTCAGATGTCGTACGGATTGCGGCACCGCCTCCGCCCCTCACAGACCCGGACACATCCACATCAAAGCCTGTTTGACCTACGGCATAAATACCGTACGAAAGTTGTCCTGACGCGATGACATCTCCATCTACACCCAGTTCGACAATCGCCTGACCGCCATCTGAACGCGCATAAAGACCATGGGCACTTCTCCCAACCGTGGTAACTGTGCCGCCATCCACCTGAACAAGTGAAGCGCCAGCGCCAGAAGTCAGCGCCCAAAGCCCAAAGCCCCACCCACCGCCTGTATTGATATCTCCTTTGGTCAGGCGCGCCGTCGCCGTGGATCTACTGTCCGCGTTACGGATCTCCGCAACAAGCCCACGAGCACGTTCACCACCCGTAGTAACTGCGCCGAGTTCCAGATGCGCAGTAACAGCGCCATCACCAAAGCTCCTTGCAAAAATCCCGACCCCAGCAGAACTATTGGTGGTGATCTCACCGTCGCCAATCACATTCAAAATAGCTTCATCGTCATGCAGCACACCCAAAAACACCCCAGAGCCCTCCACCTTGTAGCCGGGGCCTCTAAGTGTCAAAAACTGTATAGTTGGATTTGGTCCGATATGTCCGATATAGCTGATGCCATTAGCGTAGGGGTTGACGCCAGGAGCATTAGAGTCACCGTCAGGGCCGCATTGCACTTGACGGTTAACTACTTGCCCGCACTCGTTACTCGCATGCGCCATATTGCCAGTGAACATCACCACTGCGATGGTCACAGCCGAAAGCCCCGGCGCAAGGCTCGCCACCTGACCCTTGAACCTGGTCAGGCGACCATGCCAAACAAAGACGGTTAGATGGCGAAGGGCAGACTCGAAACCCAGGGTTTTGGCTATCATTGCGCGATAGCCAAGCTTAGGGCCAAATGTCAGATTGTTTAACTGAATTAACGCAGTTGCCCGCAGCGTCAGCTCTTGCAACCGAATGATACGCCAGACCCACTCGGCCTGCAAGTAACAGGCTGAATTCATTGTGAATATTGACGATTTTTAGCCGAGCACTCGGGGGCCGATCAATGCGTTCCATACCAAACCCTAGAACCCGGCCGCATTATTAGGAAATACTCCAATTCTATATTTCGATAGCCTCCTGCTATGGCGAGGTCCGCACCCGGCAGACTTTCATTTTGTCAACACGGGCCAACCAAACAGTCACTCTGTCGTTGCGAAAGCTCGTCAGGTCCCACTCATCCGCCAATTGCCACCTGGTTTTAAATGTCCGGAATGTGCGGTTCGCCGCTTGCTGCACGTGCAAATTCCTAGATGGCGGTGAACGACTGGTATGGGCTCATTCGACGAGTTGGGCCTTCCTGTGGTCAATCAGGTGAGACCATCTGCCCATCATCAATGCGAACGCCAAGCGATGCTGGTAGATTTTTACGCCTTGGAAATCTACACACAAACACCCACGCAGTTCAGCTCGTAGGGCCTTTCCGTAAGTCCCCTTAATGTCACCAGTTTCAGGCTCGTATTCGTATCTGTCTCGAAGCTCAGCGATCGACGGCAGCTCGTGCTTTCACATCGCGTTACCGTGCGGTTCATTCATGGTTTGATTTTCCTGTGCTGACAGTAGGTGTTGTAGATCCGTCGTCATCAGGCGATTTTACTTCGTTCCGTTTAGAAAGCCTACCGGGAAAAGCCCGCTTTGCCCGGCAGTGTTCGTTGTCATCACCCTGAGGAACATGGTCTGCAACCGGCCGAAAGCCGCCGAATGCATCCGCAGCGCTTAAGCTGAGCGGCAATGTCGGCTCGGGGCTCAGAAACGGACACTTGGCGTTGCAAATGTCTGAGCCTCCCTTACAACTTACCGCCTACTGTGAGAGCCTGCGCTAACCCCTCAGAACTGCTTGGTCAGTCGCTCTCTTATCCACTGTTCCAGTTCATCTTGGCTGACATCGCCGGTAACCACATCAACCACCAGATCATCGATTCTGTCATCATCTCGGACGGTTAGTTCGTAGCCGGTGTTGGCACACAGAACTTCCATCGAAAGCCAGGCTGTGCGCTTGTTCGCGTCGTTAAAGCCGTGCGATGTTGCCAATCCATGCAGCAAAGCAGCCGCCTTGGCGTGCATCATGCGGTGATAACCGTGATACGGCCTGCCAATAGCCCCCAGGATGCTGTCTAGATTACTGATTCCGGGAAGCCCACCGAATGCCTCTAGCGACTGTTCATGGGCTTCCAGAACGTCGCCGAGCTTCACCTAGTAGTGCCGTTTACCGATTAGCCAGTCGCTTAAGAGCGTCCCTGTTTGTGGTGATCGATTTCTTCACGGTGGAAGGCGCTGATTTGGAAGATGTGTAAACAGCCGCAGTTCCACCGTTCTTGCGAACTGTGAATTTGCCGGAGCTGGTATTGATCTAGGAGTTAGTGAGATGCCTCATAAGTGCAACTATTGTGGCACTGTATATCGAGACGCCGTACCCTATGGACAATGCGATTGCGAACATCCTGATGTTCACTACTTCGAAGAGAATAGACCTAAAGGCACTCAAGACCCAGATAACCCCAAAAAATCCGAGTCATCTTGGGTAGCGGTTATCGTTATCGCGATAGTGCTGGTGGTTCTTTTGACAACTTTCGAATGACCTAACTCCTACAACAGGCTTTTGCGGGCCAAATCGTGAATTTCAAGGTGCCTCTAGTGCTAGTTGATATTGGCCAAAAGCTTGAAAGACCCTCTACCACATAGGTCTACCTCACCTTGAGCTAGTTCCAGGCCGAATGTTTCAATGAGCGGAGCAATCAAGTGAGCATCCAGAAGATAGAAAGACATCGCGTCCTGAACGCCACGGGATAGGACGTTATCTCCATTCCAGCCCCAACAACCTCTGCCTGCTTGTTGGTCCAGCCAGGCAGAGATTTCTTCAGCCCTTCCTCCAAAGCCTTCCTCGGGAACCTGTACACGTACTCTGATGGGGAAAAACTTCTCATCTGATGCCTTCTTTGGGGATCTGCTGCGTGTGGCCATCAGTCCTCGATGACTTCAATCAGCTCTGGTCCATCGTCATCTCGACCAATGGGTGCAACCTTGTGATAGCGCATCCTGTCGTTCCACTCAGTTCCAAGGCCTTGCGCTTCAGTATGGTCGATTTCACCTGCCATCCACGGCATCAGGTTGTCATTTGATAGTATGACCGGTGTTCTGGAGTGGATGTGCTCGATTTGAGGCAGGGCAGCGCGGGTCAGGATTGTGCAGGTATGCAAACCAGATGACAGGCGTGTGTAGAGGCCTGCGAAGTACATGCAGGGATCATTCGTGTCCGTTTTGATAATCCACGGCTGCTTAGCACCCTTTGGGCCGGTCCATTCATAATAGAAACTGGCTGGAATGATGCACCGACCATGCTTCCACGCCACACGGAACGATCCGAGTTCGTGCGCGGTCTCAATCTTGGCATTGAAAGTGGTTGGTTTCCACTCCTTCACATCACCTTTGAACCAGTGCGGGACAAGCCACCAGCGGGCCGTAGAACTAATCAGGCGGTCATTATGGATAAACGCCAAGTCCACCATTTGGGTGGGTTTCACGTTCCAGCTCATTGAGAGGTCTTGGGCGTTTGGGTCGCGTTCAGTTGGAATGGGAACGCCGTTCACGATCCAGTTCTGCAAAGCAAATAGCTCTGCCCATGTCATATCGGGTCTGCCGAGTCGTCCGCACATTCAGCGAGCATAGCGAAACAGGGGGAACGTTTGGGGAACTTTTTGCTAAGTCATTGGAGGGGCTGGACGAGGGGGTCAATGCCAGCCCCTCAACAAGGGGTACACAGAGTGGTGTTTGTGTTCCGTTAACTGACGTCTAGCACCCGGTGGTGATACGCGTAATTGGGGGAACCCCTTAGTGTGTCGAATTTCTGCGAAACGATTGGTTTCCGAAAAAGAAACGGTGAGTTTCGCAAGGAATCATGGACACAATTTTGCCGCAATGCGATACGTTTCGTGTGGGTGGCACGTCTTGATTTTAGTACGTACAGTTTTTTAACTGGTTTTCGAGGGGGTTGTGAGTGCGGCGTGTCGCCCCGCGTTTCCTAGGCAATCGTTACAACAACTTGATAAAGTTGCCGCAACGTCAACTAGCGACGACGCATGTTTCTAGCAAATCCGACACAATTTCAGCCTGTGAGCCGTATAACTTATGAGAGCGGCGCGCTCTGAATTGGGGTTCACGATTTCAACGAGGGGGTACGAGTTTGGCGCGTCGCACCTCCCCGAAGAAAAACTAGGCTTCGCTGTCGATCAATCGTTCCAGCTCGCGTGCAGCGCGTTGGGTCAATGCTGGTCCTTATAATGAAAATCTGCTCTCAGAGTGAGTGATGACAAACTCTCGTGTTTCAAAGTAAGCCAGCTCCTCCATGCGGCGCAATATATCGTCAGCGGCTTGGTCTCCGTTCGGCATGGATGGTGTTTGGAATTCTTTTTCTAGTCTTGAACACCCTGCTGCATAAATTCGATTTCTTGTTAGGTCTTGCGGTAAGTGAAGACCTTCCTCAAGCGATTTTAGGGCGACAACAACCAATGCCGCAACACTAGCTGCGAAAGCGAAAGTCTGAGAAAATGGTGCATCTTGAGCCATGATGATAGTCAGCAGAACAGCTATTAACTGGAGCACCAGCAACAACAGCGTTGCCATAAACTCGAGATTGTTGACACCCCGCGCACGGTCTGCGATTGAACCGCGCAGAGACAATCCTGATCCACTTTTTTTAAGCTGATGGAGCGCGTAGCCGCGTTGATGCTTAAACCTTAACTCTAATAACGCCTCTCTAAGCTGTTCAAGCGCATTGTCGTTAGGAGATTCTTCTAGCCCCAACACTCTTTCAGCGAGAAAGCATTCGGACAGCTCCGCGTCATCCAGAACAGATTGCATGTAACCATTCTCTCTCAGGCGTTTGATCGTGCGTTCAAGCTGTTTGCTACGAGCACTCAGGAGAGCTTGGCGCACAGAATATGAATCCGTCGCAATTGCATGGGCGTTGAGCATAATGAACTGAAAATGAAATTGGCGAAGGCGCTCGGCTCGCAACCTGTTTGAAAGCCAAACGTCTCTGTTTTTTCCAAAAAGGATACCTTTTCCGAACACTAGCGCCAAAAAGAGTAGCGCTAGCGTTATCCAGGAGAAAATGTCATCCGTTTCTAGTCCAACTATCCTGTGAGACGAGAAATCGAACACTGTATTGGCAGTTGCGAGTATCAGGCCTGTCAAAGCAAGCAAAATAGCGATAATCCCGAAAACTCGGACTCGATACTTCAGTCTTTTTGCTGCGTTTTCAGATTCGTCGAACGCTGACACCAGTTCGGGCCAGATTAAGAACTGGCTGACCAGAGGGAACTGACTTTCAAAGTATGGGTGATCCACTTCGGGTTCGGTACCAATGTCTGTGTTGTACCTCGCTTCTGTCTTGCTCACCATCGTCCCCTTCAAAACATGTGTTGATATGAAAAAGTGCGTTAGATTAGTATCATATATATAGAAAAAGTAGTTTTCAGCGGAAGAGTATCGCGCCAAAGCAACAAAAATAGTCAGTTTGTAGGAGACAATTGTGCGTCAGGAGCTTCGAGTATTTGTATTGGGACGAATGGACCCGCGTGGAATATATGACAGCGAGAATACGCAGTTTGTTCACAGAAACAATACGACCCAAATCGCAAGAATAGTTGAAGGCGCAAGCAAGAATCTCGTTGACTTAGGTCATCTTGACAATGCTAACGACATCGTCCCAGTTACCCCGGACGAGGCCGTTAGGGGTGATATCGTCGCGGCAGTACTAAACGGTATCGAGAGTTCGGACGTGGTGGTAGTGGATGTCAGTGACGAGAGTGCCAGCGTTATCTATGAACTCGGCGCGGTTAACGCACTGGGTATACCATACATCTTAGTGACTAGCGGAGACACACTGCCCTTTTACCTTCTTCAACAAAGAGCAATTTTGAACTTCAACTTCAAAGATGACTTTGACAAAGAGGACGCAGCGCACCTTGAGCTTCGGAATCGTCTGCTAGCAAACTACAATAGCCCAGATGGAATTGAGTTTAGTGAGAGCAGCTTCTCTCAATATTTTTCCGGGTTGCCCATTGTCAATATTTCCGGGCCCGCGAGCATAGCTCTTGGCTATTTTATGAACTGCGTCACGCGTTTTTCCGACCCTTCGACGGGCTTCCTCTCGAAAAGGGTAAAGATTGCTCGCGACCGGGCAGATGGCGAAACAGAGATCAACAAAACTCGACTAAAAGCTTACGTCGTCATTGTTCCTGACATAATAGCGCACAGGGACTTCAAGAATGCTCGGATGGATTTGGAAGATGAGCTGGAAAAAGTCGGGCTAAACCTTATGAGTGCTTCAATTTTGGAACTTGATACTGAGGCAGCGGCCCAGAAACTTGGATTTGGGGCGCTAATAGTTCAGGAGTTTCCAAGTATTGTCGTGGATATCCCGAGAACCGTATACGCTCTTGCCAACGTTCCTCGCGTAAAGATTGCCAAGGACAACGAGCTCAAATTCAAGGTGCCTTCTGGCAGAAGGCGGCTACTGCGTCGTCTGATCCGAGAGTTCGTTGCTATTCTCGAATGGAAAATTCAAACCGAGGCCAACGGAAGAGATGGCCCATGGGACAAGATCCACTTTGTCCAGCAATCGAAAGCCCCGCAATTCCTGAAGGCACTGACGGAAGACAACGCGGAGTAGGAACGCGACGCGCTGCCTGGATTTTTTACTTTGGATGAGTGGCGACCAATTTTCTGATTTCGTAGAAGCTATCAAATCTGCCGTGAGATTGATCCAAAAATGAGTTTGTCATAAGGATACCTCTTTCTTCAAAAAACATTCTAAGAAGACGTGTTACCTCATCAAACCGCTTCGTGACACAGTCTCTATTTAGTCCAACCGTGTCATCGTGAAGCTGTGGATAAATGTTTTTGAATCTCCATTGGTTTAAAGAGAACAGATTAGGAAAGTTCTCCCAAATGTACTCGAGTGCTTCATAGCCCAAGCGTTCATCATTCTCGGCAATTCTGAAATCAGAAACTTCTACGCAACCAAAAAGAGTATCGGGGTTAACCACCCTCACGAAGAAGAGCTTTGAATTTGGATGTGTCAACTGAAGTGAAAACTCATCTCTACGGACGGATAGTTTCATGACTGACTCACATAGGTGTCGGTTGGGGCTTTTGAGCACTTGTGGCGTGAAAGGTGCGTTCTAGGGTTGTTAGAATTGACCTTATGCGGGTGCATTGACTTCATCAACTAGTGTAGGCCCTGATGGCCCAAAGTCGAGGCCTATAGGGTATGACTACAGCTGCGCGTATGTACCTGGGGGATCAGCGGTTACGACGAGAGCAAACAAGTTAGACGTGTCGCAATCCAACGATTTACTAGTGCCGTTGAGCAGCCTCATCTGACTGGTCCGAGTTGATTGTTAGTGCATCATCGGCCTGTGATCCACCGGGATGATGGTTTCAGGTGCTGGCGAGCGAAGGTATCGCCAAAGCCAAGATCGCCCGCGATCTTGGGATTATCGGGTACCTCCTGTCCGAGTTGCCTGCTTGGTTATTTGGTCGAATTGTAACTGCCAATTAAGAGCCAAAGCTGCACCGCCACCGGTTTTGATGCGGCGCAGCGCCTCGGCAATGCCTATTACTGATACGGACCTGGCCGGGTCTTTCCGGGTCTTGCCCCAGGCAGACAAAATGCTCAAGAGCACCTCAGCTCGATCAGTATCTCCGTGGCTGACCGCGGACACCAGCATCATCCAGGCGCGGTGAGACTGGTTGTTTTCGGCAAACCGAAGCCAGGCGGCCTGCGGGATGGTCAGTTCTGCCATATTGTTTTTCGTCATCTGAAAACCTCCACTATCAATTCAAAGCGGTCTAGATTTTCCTTGGTTTCTGAGACGGTTCCTTTTGTGCAGGTCCCTCCCGGGTTTCGTATTCAGATTTATCGAACAGATCGAAGGTTTCCCGTTCAGTACTTTTTGATTGCGGGCTGCTCTGCATTTCTTCCTGGCGGTTTCTGGTCCGCTGTTCGTGGCGATGATTGTTATTGTCGGGCGCATTACCGGCGTCGCGGCTGTCATTGCTTTCGAAGTTTTGAGTGCTTTCATTCTCGTGTGGTTTGGATGTTTTTGCTGCGTCCTTGACTTTTTGGCGGTCTTCTTCCAGCTCCGCCGCAATTTCGCTGAATGACTTCACCTTGTCTTTCATATCGGCCCGGGTGAAGTAAATCGCCTTGCTTGCCAGGATTGGAGGAAGGTCGCGGGTCAGGATCAGGGCCCCGTGTCGGGGAATTTTTGCGAGCTCGCTTTCCGACAGTAAGGGAATTTCCTTGAGTTGTTCGTGGGCTCCTTCGCCAACTGTCCCGGTGAACATCTGATACTTGGCCGATGAAGTCGAACTTGTCTCGGTTTTGATCGCAATTGTGTCCTTACCGAGCATGGCCGCTACACTTCGGGCTCTGTCCGGATCGCTGATCGCTCCCATAATGCGAGCATCCACTGTGTCTTCCCACGCTTTGGCGGAGTCCCGGCCCCAGATTTTTTCCATTTGGCCCCAGGTTTGATAAATCATCATGAGATGCAGGCCGATCGCGCGACCCTCATCACGCACGGTTTCCAGCAAATCCATGTTGCCGAACCCCTTGGCCTCATCGAGAATGAACAATCGGCGAACACGCGGTCGCTCCGGTTGCTCAGTCAATTGTGCTGCCGTCAGGAACGATGCCAGGAGCAACCTGACCATTGGGCTGAAGTTGTTCATCGTGGCCGTGGGCATATTCAAAAAAATATCGGTCTTGGGGTCCAGCGCCAGACGGTGCTTGGTGCTGTCTGGCGGCTCCAACAGAAATCCCCGCACATCTGAAAACTGGCTGAAAGAGAATTTGTTGAGCACTCCGGAAATCAGTCCGGGATATCCCTCGTCACTCTCACTGTGCAGGGCATCCATTGGAATCTGCACATAGGATTCATGGGTGCTGGCAGCAATTTGGTCTGCTCCCCTGAGAACCTCTCTTTTTGGTTGTGAAAGGAAGCGCGCGATTTCGAGAGAGATGTTCTGGGAATTTTGTTCCAGGAAGTAATGTATCAGGGCGGTCAACAGGTTGACGGATTTTTCCCGCCAGTAGATCGAGTTTTCTGTCGCGCCAGGACCCTGCGGTATCAAGGTCTTGGCCAACGCATAGAATACCGAGGGATGGCCATCGAGGAGAGGTGACAGCATCCGAAACGGATCAAGCCCATCCGTCGCGGAAATCTTCATTGGATTAAACCCCATTTGGCGACGTGAATCGGCCGTTTGGGCATAAAGTGTCAGTTTAGGATCGTTGGCAAAGAGGGCATCCTGGTACGTGAGCGCAGTAGGGACCACGAGGCCGGATGTTTTGTAGCCACCGGGTTCCGAGAAAACAATGATTTGCCCATTACCATCCGTAGGTAACATCGTAAGAAGTGGCCCCTTGCCCTGCCTGCCCCAAGTATATGGATCATCGGGTTTGAACGCGTTGAACCCGCCAATTTCCACGGGTGTCATTTCTCCCAGAACAATGCCACCAGGTGCGTTGAGACTCTGCGCCGCTTCACTAGGAGTGGCCCATCGGGCACGTTGGATTTTGGCGCCGCCCTTGGATGTTCCCCGCGTTAGAAAGGGATCCTTGCGTGTCGTAAATTTCCGAAACATTCCCCCGACCCCCCAGCACATCCCCAGGAATGCAATAATCGTCAGGGCCAGCAGCAGAAGCTCAACGGGGTAGAGTCCACCGGAATTGGTCAGGAGGCGCAGCGACGAGTTCCAGAGCGGTTGCCACAACAGCCCGATGGCTTGAGGGGAGTTGTCGGATGGAGGTGCGACCCCCAACAACCACCCTGCCCCGATGCTGAGGGCCCCGAACCGGACTTGCCGCCAACTCAGAGTGTCATAGGTCAGGGCAGCCATACCGCCGAGCAGAAGTACAGGTCCCAAAAATGACCACAGCAGGAATCTTGTGTTGTAGGGTTGGTACCCCATAAACAAAATCGGCAGGCTGAACATGAAGATCACGCACCCCACGGCCGCAACATAGATTGATAAAATATGGGTTCTTTCCTGGGTTTCTCGAGTTATCATGGCATCACCTTTTTTTGTTCAGTTTGCGCCTGCCAGATCAGTCATTTGGGCCATGTCCTTTACGAGCTCGAGCAGCAACTTGCGCTGGCTCTCGGGCATGCCGTACCAGGCAGTTAGCAGTGCAAAAGTTTCGTGCCGCGCGAACAGGTCATCGCTGACCCGCTTATCGCCTGGGTTCAATCCCTTGAAAAAGTAGCTGACAGGAACATCCAGAGCCTTGGTGATGCTCCATAGCCGGGAAGCGGATATACGATTATGCCCGTTCTCGTATTTCTGGATCTGCTGGAAATTTACCCCGACCATTCGGCCAAGCGCACCCTGGCTGATGCCAACCTGTTGCCGTTTCTGGTGCAGACGTTCACCTACATGAACATCCACGGGCCGTGCCCTTCGCGCCGTTCCCGATTGACCGTCTTTTGATGTGTGTTTCATTTGCTCTCTTTCTTTGTCGTTCCCCGGGCTTGGGTAGAAATTCAGAGGTTGCATTAGTGACTCCGGGGCTGTGCGTTCCCTTGTCGGAACAAACCTGTATTCCGCGTCACCTCAGAAACTCGGCCAGGAGAACCTTGTTTTGGGCGACGATGTTTGCCTTGGTGTGGGTGTCCAGAAACTTTTCGAGTTCCTGTTTGACCCAGCCAAAGTCTTCCGGTCTGTGCTCCATCTGGGCGATCAGAAACGACCCGAGCAGAATCTTGCGCCGTGTGTCATCTTTACGCTGTTGCTTGCTGAGGGTTGATTTCATGTCGTTCATGGCTTCCTCCAATCCTCTGAGTTGCGAGATTCGGATGGAGTCTTTGAGCAGGGCCCCGAGCATTTTCCGCAACTGGGGCGTGGTGATCTTCAAATCAAAGTACCCAGCCCGCTGGGCTTCCCGAAGAAGCCGCCTCTCCTCACGTTGACGGACGCGGGCAATCTCGGCCTTGTATTCGGCGGGACTGGATGGCCTTGGTTTTCTCACAGGTGCCAATGCCTCCAATATCCGCGAACCTGATCCGGGTGGATGCGCCCGAGCAGGCTGGAATCGATCGAGCCCGGTACCTTCCCGGTTACCGTCAGGCTGCCGTCCTCATGCCGGTTGGTGATCTGCTTGATGATGCGTTGCCCGTCAGGACTGTCCGGGGAGCAAAGCCGGGGATAGAACGGCAGGCTGGAATGATCCGCGCGCAGGCAAAAGGTCACATAGGCAGCCTTTTCACGCTCAGCCCGAAGATAGAGACCCACTGGAGCCGAGGGAGACAGGTTACCGGTCAGCTGACCGGCCAAGACCGTCAGCCACAGCACGCCGAGCAAACCAAAAGAGGCTCCCAGGAGTTTCAGCATGGATCACCTGCTTCACCGAAGGCCGACAGATCAAGGCGGGCGTCCCGGTTGGTCCATGTATTGATCGGTCGGCTCTGTGCTGCGCCAACCGGGTATCCCTCTTGGGTCAGGGCCTGGCTGAACAGGCGCGGCAGAGCGTCATCCCTGACCTGATCGATCCAGATGCAGAAAGGTCCGTGTTTGAATGGCACATGTACCGCCAGAAACGTGGGTTGCAGGAGCCAGGCCTCAGACTGGGGGATATCAGGGTAGCGCGCCAGGAACGCCTCGACGACCTGACTGCCGTGACAAGGCTGCTTGTGGCGCAACATCAGACCCGCTTCCGCAAACAGCCGAATACGCTGGCTCAGCTCACGAGTCCCGATCGCCGTGCACGGATCCAACACCGTTGCAGGACAGAAAAAATGATCGAAGACCAGGGGGCGCGTTCCGGATGTGTCGGGATCGGTGATTTCGGAGGGTGCAGGCTGGTCCTGCGGGAGCGGTCGAACCGGGTATTCCACCCAGCACCCATTGGCTTCCGGTGCATAGAGAGTGTCACTGACAATCCGTTCCGGCGAGATGGCAAAACGGACCCGGAGATCCTTCAATTCGGTCGTTTCTGCGTTGCCCTGAAGGGCTGAGACCGAACCACTCCAGCCATCGCAGTCGTAGCTCAGCTGACGTTCAGGCGGCAGAAGTTTTTCCAGTCGATGACACAGCGCACTGCACAAGCAAGACAATCTGGTCCTGATTTTTGACCGGGACCTGTTCATTGCTTTGCTCTCCCCGCAGGCATCAGCACAAGCATTGTTTTCCGGGCTTCTGCATGAAACACGGGGACGGATATGAGCCGTTCGAACTGCGCCCCGATCTTGCGACGTAGGCGGCCAACGGGCAGCGGCTCGGTCCAGTGATCATTGGCGATGGTGACAATCGTCTGCGGGCGCAGCTGCAAAACCTCCGTCCAGCGCCAAAGACTGAAGGCCTCGAAACAGGCAATAAACGCTGGAGCCAGACTGGATTGCGACCCATCCATCAGCCAAACCCCTCCGGTCAATCCGGGAATACCTGTGCGCGCGGCATATGTGATCTCCGGGGTCGGGCAGGTCTTATCGCTGAATTCCCAGACCTGACCCTGCCCGGTTTCTGCATCCTGAACGCCAAGATAGACAGTGATATCGCGCGTCCGTACGCGTCGGCACCATCGGGCAACAGTACCCGCATCATCGGACCGGATAAGGTTCTCACCCGTGATATAGGACCTGCCTGACCTCATCCGGCGCTCAAGCGCATCGTTGTATCCATATTCCGTGACCGCATTGAGGTCCGCAATGTCGAGGGTTTGATAGCGTGGACCCTCCGTCATTTCCGGTCGTGAGAGCCCCGTCAGATCGTACCAAGTGTTGCCAAGTATGAGGACCAGCAGAAGGATGACTGCGCGGAGCCAGGCGCGCGAGGTGCCCTCAACCAGGATCACAATGAGGACCAGGGCAATTATCCCCTGAAGCCCTGTGCCCGGCAAAACCGTACCGGCCACGAGCAGCGGATTACCGGGGATGAAATGGACCGGCAGCAACAGGAAAGACGCCAGGCCCACCCCCATCCCTGTATAGAGGAGCGCTACAAGACACGTGCCCAGTATCCCCGCAAGGATCACGGCAGCTGCGGGATAGCCAAGGTTCCAGAGACCCCAACAGCTGATCGCCGCAACCCAGCCGAAATATCCCGCCACCCAGAGGAACCGGGTGATCCTGTCATTCGTGCAGATGGCAAAGGCGAAGGGCAATACCGCAACAGCAAAGCTCACGCCCGGAGCAAAATATCCGATGCAGACCAGGATGGCAGATACGGGCAGAACGAGGGATCGGCCCATGTGTCCGATGCCCATAGTTGTATCCCGCGAGCTTGCTGTGATGTCCATATTGGTTACTCCATCGCGTAAGGATCGATGACCCAGGTTTGTGGGGCGGTTCTGTTCTCCGCTGCCTGCGCGGTCTGGCGCATGGCGTTGCGGATCCGCACATAACGCGGCGTGGCGACCCGGGGGGTGGAGGTTTCCCCTGCGCCGCCGGTCTCCCGGGCGATTCGGGTGGATTTGGTACTGAAGGGCTGGCCGCTCAGCATGGCCAGTACATTCGCAGGCGTGGTGCGGGCCTTGTTGTCCGCAATTCCGTAATAGACCGACAGGCCTTTCTTTGGCCCGGACACCAGCGGCAGGGCAGCCCAGATTCCGGCGAGGCAATTGGCAAAGGCCGTGTTGCTGTGCGCACGGGCGGCGGCGCAATCATCGATCAGGTGTCGTGCCAGCCGGTCCTGCAGCGCTGCATTGAACAGGGTATCGCGCGTGATCCGGTGTCGACGGACAAGATCGTTCAGTGTCTTGTAGATGATCTGGTATCCACCGGCGGCCGTGGATTTGACACGGGCCTTTCTCAGGGCACTCTGCCAGGCCAACACCTCGCCCACGGTCATTGCGGTCAACCGTTTTGGAGGTGGGATGTGAATCCGGTGTTCATAGCGGTCATAGCTGCCTTCCGCTTCAAACCATCGGAGGAATGTCAGAAGGGTCGCATCGCTGTGTTCCGCCCTCACCGGACTTGCAGGCAGGATAAGCAGGACACAGAGGAAAAGGTTCCGGACAAAGCTCACAGACCAGGCCCTCCGGTCAGTTTGGTGATGGTGGTGGGCAGCTGCCAGCACAGAAGCACTATGATGATATCCACCATCAGCGTGAGCAACGCCGCGGTCTCACCTGGGCTGGACCCGCGCAGGGCCTGTGCCATCTCCAGCCCCAGGTGCATGATGATCATCAGCGTCAGCAGGCGCAGCCCGTTCCCCAACGTGCTGAAGATCAGCGCCCGGGGCGCATTGCGGGTCGCGGTGAACCCGCCTAAACCGGCCGCGAGCACACCAATGATCGTCCCGATGTAGAGCCGGGCATAGGCCAGCAATGCCAATGCCATGATGGCCCCTGTCAGCAAGACGATTATCAGCGACAGGGAAAAGACCAGCTGCGAACTATGAGACGGGAGGTTTCCGAAGCCTTCACTGAAGGAAAACACCAGCGTCGTCTTTGCTCTGGCGTAGGCCGAGAGGGATATACCCTTGCTGTTGGTGATGTCTTCCGCGAGAAGCGCGGCCACATTCGCCACCATGAACACAATGTCCGCGATATTGAGGATTACGAAACTCAACAAGCCGATCACCAGCATCCGGGAAACCAGGTCCTGCATCACCACGCCAAGCGACCGCCCGGTGATGGCAATACGGCCAAACGTCACCACGATATCCGCGATGGCGAGGGCATACAGCAGCCACAGGGCGGCCTCCTGTAACGGTTCCGCCATGGCTTCGCTGCCTTCCAGCATCCGTTCGATGATGTGGTCGAATTCAAAGCCCAGTCGGGTGCCGGCGCGGATAACCGTCGCTTCCATCTCGACATCTGCGACATCGAGGGAGCAGTCGAGAACACCCTGGTAAGAGGGTGCTGAGATGAGCGCGTGGTTGCCCGCATACCCCTCATAAACCGACAACCCCGCTTCCGGGCCCCCGATCTGCGGTAGGGCGGCCCAGATTCCGGCCACCCTGTTGGCGACCGCCGGCGAAGTTGTTCCATTGCGATATCCGGTGCTCCGCAATAGGTGCAGGCCAATCCGGTCTTGCGTGCGGGGGCTGTATATGTCGTCGACGGACACAACCCCCTGGTCGACCAGGTTGCTCAGTGTTCCCCGGATCACCTGGTAACGCCCGGCGGCACTGGAGACAGATGTCTTCGATGCCAGGCGCTGCCAATCGAGAACTTCCCCGACCGTCATCGTTGTGATCGGCCTGGGTGGCTGAACCGAAACCCTGGAATAGACCTGGTCATACCCTTTTGGAGCTTCGAGTGTTCCGATCAGCTCCAGCATTGTACGTTCGGTACAGGCCATGGCACCGACGGCAAAAAGCCATAACGGAAGAGCCAGTGCGACCCGAAGCAGAGGGAGAAGAAACGCGTTCTGGCTCATTTCTGCGCTGCCCTCCACTCCCATGGAGGTTGCATCGTGCCGATCCAGACACCGCGCCGATTTTCCCGGGCCCGGGCCTCGCTTGCGACATAGGTTGAAGAATACCGCCGGTAGGCCATGGCCCAGCCCCGGTTCACCATCCAGCGTCCCGCATCCCGTCCGTTCACCCGGCAGGTTGCTATAAAGCGCCCATACTGATCGTCCCCTGACACCTCGCAATCAACGGTCTTGCCCACCACCAGACGGCCAAGCGCGGCGCGGGCAACGTCACCACAGCGCCATTCCATGCCACTCGGCGTTATGCAGGGCTGATCCAGTTCCGGCGCATCGATCCCGGCAACGCGGATACGCTGACCGCGGACCACAAGCGTGTCCCCATCGATCACCCATGCGCTGCCCCGGATAGTTTTGCCCTCTTCCTGTTCTGCAAACAGAAACGACAGTCCCCTCACGAGATCGGGGGCAATACCCTGCCCTGCGAGCAGCAGGAAACCCACGATCCCCGCCACGATCAACAGGGGCCCGAGCAACCGCCTCATTGGGTGTACCCTTTGAGATAGAAATCCCGTTCGGTCTGGGCGTTGAGTATGGTTCCGGCCCGGACCGCGAATGTCGGGCCCTGGGACAGGGTGTCCCCGAAATATTGCTCCGACAAAGTGCCCACGGCGGTGCCCGTGGCAATGCGGGCGGCCTCAGCTATATCCGAATTGGTCGTGTCTTTGCGGCCGACATTCTGCGCGGTGCTGATCATGGCCGTTCCCAGGATGGCGGTGAAGAACCCAGTGCGACGGCGGCCCTTGATCCCGCTGGCCCCGTCTGCATCCACGCCCCCGGCTTGTTCGAGATCGAGCGCGACACCATTTGGAAACAGAATTCGCGTCCAGGTGATGAACAGGCGTCTCTGACCAGGACGCGTCTGGCTTGCATATGTTCCAACCAGCATGGATCCGCGCGGGATGACCACGTGCCCGGGCTCAAGTGTGCCATAAACATCATTGGTGATCGTGGCGCGGATCAGGCCTGGCAAGTCCGAGCGGATCTCGTCGACCAGAACCGCCGGGATGATCGATCCAGCCGCCAATAACACCTGCCCGGGCCGCTGCACGGAATAGCTGTCAATGCCCGAAGTGGGGGCAGCGAGCGCCCGTCCTGTTGCCACCGGATCCGCTGATACGTCCGCAGATACCGATGAAGGGAGCGAGACGGGGCTTGCAGGCACTGCCGGGGGTGCGCTCCCTGGTGGCAATGATTCATCCAGCGCGCTTTGTCCTGATCGCTTTGCACTGCGAATGCCGTCGATGGTGAACAGGCTTTTCCCGAGAGGGGCTGTCAGCGCAGCCTGCCGCCGCTCTTCCCTCAACTTCAGGGTTTCCGCAGCCTGTTCGGTGAGCACCGCGGGGAGCCGATCTGACCGCGGTTCGGGTGGCACTTCATTCTCTTGTACCTGTGGCAGGAGGTTGTCTTGCGTCGATGGTTCAGCGGCGCTTTCGTTGAATGCGTCCGCCGCACGTTCCAGTGCCGCTATTTCCCGTTCGATCTGCGCGCTCGTGCGCTGATCCGGACCGGCAGTCTCTTCCTTCGGGGTTCCACCGACCTGCTCCAGCACATAACGGCCGCCGAAATATAGACCGGCCACACCCAGACCGGCTATGACCGTTGTAACTAACACTGTGAGTGCGAGATTCTGAACGCTCGGGGATTGTGCCATGCTCAGCTTCCGCCCAGTTTCTGAATGTCGAAATGATCAACAATGATGCCGAGCGGGTTGACGGAGATGAGTTCCGGCGAGAGTTCGGCCGCGCGTTCAAGCACAAACGAGCCCTTGTAATGTCCGATCCCGAGCGTCTTGCCAGTGCTGCGCGCGCGTGTGGTCTCGCGCCATTCCACTTGCCACGTACTGCCCCGCTCATGGAGAACAGTGATGATCTCGACCGCGTTTGTGCGCGTCTTGATGGTTTCGAAAGGCGAATTGGCGCGTCCCTGCAACTTAATCCGCTGGGACGCAGCGCTGCCCGCGACCGTGTAGCTGAACATCCGGTTAAGATCGGCTCTGAGAACCGCTATATCGGCTGGGACAGAGCGCCACCGGGACACGAAATCCCCCAATTCCCGTTTGACCACCGGCGCCGGCCAATCGGAAACTGTTTTGGCTTCCGTTGTCGCAACGGCCCGGCCAAGCGCATCATAGGCGACAATATAAGGCACATGTTTCGACATCGCCGAAGCCCAGACGCCGAAACCCACACCGATCGTCATCAGGACGCCGTTGAACACTGCCATCATCCGCCATTGGCGAGCAGCCTGCGCGTGGCCGGCGAAGCGTTCATCCCAGTCCTGCCGCGCCCGGCGATAGCCCGCGTCAGGATCGGGGGCGGCACGAGTTTCTTTCTCCTGTTCCGAAGTCATGACTCGTTGCCTTTCGAGGAATTGGATGATCCCTGCAGGATGGACCTGACCTGATTGGCTAGTTTCACCGTATCATTGGCCATCTCACCCCGGATCGAACGGCCACGCGAAAAAGTAGAGCCAAGATATCGCCCGCCGGTACGCGCAGCCCCGGCTCCAGCGGCTTTCAGGGAAGCGCTCATTCCCGCACCACTGGCTGCGCTGCTCACACCCTTGGCCAGACCACTGGCAGCTGCGGCACCGCCAGCTGCTCCCACCCCGGCCGTTGCCATCGCGACGGGCACCATCGCGGCTGTCGCCATAGCACCTCCGGCAATGCTGGCTGCAGCAGAGGAACCAACGCCTCCTGCCAGGCTTTCCACGCGCGAAGGCAGGGTCAACATCAACAACAAGCAAATGACCTGCAGCATCATCACGGTAAACAGATTGCCAAGACCCCAGGACCGGGTGTCCCCACCCGCCACAGAGAGTGCCAGAGATCCGAACATGGAAAACACCAGCAACAGGGTCAGGATCGCGAGACCCTTGCCGATAACGGTGGTGATGTACCGAGTGGCCGCATCCTTTGCGACGTCGAGGCCGGCAAAGGCCAGCGTAATTAACCCAGCCAGCGCACCGATATAGAGTTCCGCAAAAACCAATATGATCATCGCGACCTGGATGCCTGTCATCACCAGCCACAGAACCGCGCAGATCGCATAGATCAGCCAGTACACCGACAGGGTCTTCGCCATCTCCAATGCTATTACGCCGCCATCTGAGAGGATTGAACTGACGCTGATATCATCAATGGGTGTCTCGGTTTCCGTGGCGCTTTGCGCCAGCTCGATTGCCAACCAGGCCACCATTTCGACGGCGTCTGCGATGTTGTTGATGACAAACAGCACAAAAACCACGAACAGAAGCCGGTAGATGAACCGAACCAGCAGTTCAGACAGAGATGAGTTTGAGATCACTGTCTTGCCGGTGTTGATCACCAGGTCCGCACCCAGTAGCGCAAACAGTAGGTATCTTGCCGCTTTCTGAATGCCCTCAGCATATCGCGTGAGGATCAGCTTCAGATCATCGAACACGGTATCCGCAGCCGTTGTATCTCCGGGTTCTGAAGGCGTTAGCGAGCCCCCTTCCGGAGGCACCATCGGTCCCATCGGTTGCGCCAGCACCAAATCCGGTGCGACCAGAAGGCAGGCCGCCAGCGCCGGCAGGACAACGACAGGAAAAGATAGCTTCTCAGATGGCATCGGAAGGTCCTCCTTCGTGAACTTTCGAGGTCTCGGACGGATTACGCGGGGATTTCTGGCCAGCGGTATTGGCAGTTTGGGGATGGTCAGGTGCCCCGCCCGGCAATCGTGATGGGTCACCAGGTGGGGTATTCCAGCGATCCGGAGGCAAATCGGGCATTGGGTCATGACTTGTCCATAGCCAGCTGGAATAGCGGCTCTCACTTGCCGTCCCGACAAGAGCCGCAACCGCCTCTGCTGAGTCGGGATCCTCGGCCACGTAAAGAGCCACCGGATCCACCGTGTCGAGCAGAACGGCCGAGGCAATCGGGGCATCGGACTTTAGATTGAACCGCAGCGATTTTTGAAACGCCCGCTTCTGATCGGTCAGTCGGGTGATCAGGTCCACGTCCCGCGTGTGTTCGAACGGAATCCAGTTGGATGTCACCAGCATCATTCCCATCTCCAGCAGGACCGGATACCGGGATTTGGATATGCTGAAACTGGCAATCATGATCGGATGACTGCCTTCGACAAATTCCGACAGATGAAGTCGCTCGGCAAACACGGTGTTGAACCGGCGGGCGATATCCTCATCGGCAAAGAAGGGGCAGCCCGGCGCGTGCTTGAAGACCAACTTTGCCCCCAAGGACGTTGGTTCATGCGTCTTGTATTCCGCGATCAGGAGACCGAGCGGTGCGGGACCGCCTTTGCCGGGCCGAAGGTGCGCAAAGAGAGCATTGCGCCGGGCGGCGATCTCGTCCTTGTGGTCAACCCGGAAATACTCGGGCACATAGAGAATGCGGGCAAGATCCTGTCCCTTAACGACCTTCCCCGCTGCGGCCCGCTCCAATGCGGAGTGGACTACGCCCCAGAAGCGTTTCCCGTTCATCGCCGGATACCACTTGCCCAGATCCGCTTCGTGCCAGAGATAATGCAACAAGCTGGTGATGGTCAGCTTGTACGGGGATTGCTTTACCTCGGTAGCTGGCTGGCCGGTCAGTTCCGGCATTGCCCGGGGTTTGCCTATTTTTTTCAGGGGAAAACCCAGCCGGATCGTGGTGGTCCCATCCTCGGGCGATTCCGTAATCGCAGAGCCCTGCACCTGGGCCAGACCAGACAGTTCGCCGGGGGGCAGATAAGATGTGCAGGCCGGAGCATGTTCGTGCCCGGTTTCTGGCATCCGCTTGACGATGAAACGGCCGTTCACCGCGGCTACGTACATCTTCGGATATGGCACCCGGCAGCGGCAGTCGACACGATCCCCTTTCCGGTGGGCGCGGGCCAGCGCGTCTTGACCTTCCGCGCTCTCAACGTTTAGCTCGATGTTTCCAAGATGGAGGGTCAAGGGCTTGGCCTCCTGACTGGGGGAACCCGCTTTCCCTTTGCATCGAGAGGTTCAGAGGGGAGGCGGTAGTCCTCCGGCAGCGATCGGCAATAGCGCATGTCCGACAATCCGTAACGGAGTAACAGCTCCTCAATGTCATCGACCGCCTTCAAGCGCTGCCAGCGACTTTCGGCGGTAACACGGTTGCGCCCAAGCTCTCCGGCGATAAAGGCGAAGCGCTTGCCCTGCCCCCGTTCGGTCACCAGGTAATAGTCGTCAGCCGAGGACCAAAGCGGGTCAAGGAGATCGGCAAAGCGCTCTTCGTCCGACACTGGTTTGCCGGGGGGAGCCCCAAAGTTATCAGGTTTCATTGGCACGGCCCTCCTGTTCCGGGGGATCACCGGCAAGGGTCACCTGATCGGCCCATTGGGGCGGCTGGCACACGGCCTCGAGCACCCAACCCACGAGGCTGGCATAAGCCACTTCACCCATCTCTGTTTTCCGACGGGAGAGGGACCGCGCGATGTCTGAAGGCGTCATGTCGAACTGCAGGAGCAGCGAGATCAGCACGCACATGTCCTGCATATGATATTCAAGGTCGCTGCCGGATTTGAAACCTTCGCAGTAGAACACCTCGCGGGGCTTCAGCGGCGAACTCGGTTGATATCCCACCGAGATAAAGGCCGTATGCCCCTGCGGCGTCTCAACACGCCGGGTCTCCGCCAGGCGGCGGTCCGGAAGGGGCTGACGGGTCCGGCTCATTTCCCGAGTTCCAGAATTTCGTTGATGGTGCGATGATTGTCGTTGGCCTCATAAGCTTCGATGCTTTCCTGGATCATCACTTCCCCCTCCCGCTGGGCGCTTTCCTTGCGGTCCAGATCATCCAGAACCCGGCCCCAGGCCACCGCGTTCTGCTGTGCCTGTGTTGCGGTGAGCGCGCGCAGGTCGACCATCTGACGGGCCGCGGATGACGACAGCTCGTTGGAAACCTGCAGGGCTTGCAGATGGCCTTGTACACCCGGGAATTGTCCATTGATCCGGTCCAGAAGCTTGGCCTCGGTTCCAATGTCCTCAAGGCTCAAACCAACCTGGCCCAACCCGGTCTTCAGTGCCCCATCCCAGGTATCGACCCATTTATCGTATCGCTCGGCCAACCGGGCGTCGGAAAGGGACTTTCCTTCGAAGAGCGGATCCTTGATGAGATCAGAACGGAGAAACTTGTCGAGATCTTTCCCGCTGGCCGCGATGGCCCGGGCTTCAGTCATCAGCGCATACAGATCCTGCACCGGCGCCATGGACTCATCCAGCAATGTATCGGGGATTTGTTCGAGGTTCTGCAGAATTGCCTCGTAGGTCTGGATCTGCGTCGCCAGTTGCTGGATCTGGTTGGATAAAGACTCCGCATTGGTTGCAAGGGTTTCACCTTCAAGACCGACGATGCTCGCCAGTTCAATATGGTTGAGCAGCTGGGTAAATTCGGTGGCCCCACCCGGCTGGGGGCCTGCGTGCAAGCTTGAAGGAGCCGAGAGCGCCAGGCCCGCGGTAATTGCAAGTACGGGTAGCGAAACAGAGGTCATGAGGGTTGACCTTCACTGCAAGGGCGGGCCCGGCTCATTCCTCGAGCTCCAGAATTTCTTTGATGGTGCGGTGATTGTCGTTGGCCTCATAAGCTTCGATGCTTTCCTGGATCATCACTTCCCCCTCCCGCTGCGCGCTCTCCTTGCGGTCCAGATCGGCCAAAACCCTGCCCCAGGCCACCGCGTTCTGCTGTGCCTGTGTTGCGGTGAGCGCGCGCAGGTCGACCAGCTGGCGGGCCACGGACGAGGACAGCTCGTTGGAAACCTGCAGGGCCTGTAGGTTGCCTCTCACGCCCGGGAATTGTCCGTTGATCCGGTCCAGTATCTCGGCCTCGGTTCCAATGTCCTCAAGGGTCAAGCCAACCTGGCCCAACCCGGTCGCCAGTGCTCCATCCCAGGTATCGACCCATTCATCGTATCTCTCGGACAAACGGGCATCGGAAAGGGGCTTCCCGTCGAAGAGCGGGTCCTTGATAAGATCAGAACGGAGAAACTCGTCGAGATCTTTCCCGCTGGCTGCAATGGCCCGGGCTTCACTCATCAGCGCATACAGGTCCTGCACCGGTTCCATGGACTCATCCAGCAACGTCTCGGGGATTTGTTCGAGGTTCTGGAGAATGGCCTCGTAGGTCTGGATCTGTGTCGCCAGTTGCTGGATATCGTTGGATAAGGACTTCGCATTGATCGCAAGGTTTTTGCCCTCAAGATTGACTATTCTCGCCAGTTTGTAATTGTTGAGCATCTGGGTGAATTCGGTGGCGCCCTGCGCGTTCAACGTCGAAGGAGCCGAGAGCGCCAGGCCCGCGGTAATTGCAAATATGCGTAGCCAAACAGATGTCATGAGGATGGGTCTCCCTGGTAATGGTGATCGAGAATGTCCTGGACCTCTTCCCTCCAATAATCGGGGTTATCCATGTGAAGCTGTCCGGCACGGGTGCTCTCATCCTTGCTGGTCTTGCCCAGCAGGGAGAGAGCCAACGGTCCCAGCAGGAATTCCACCACGCGCTGACCGTTCGGCTTAACCAGGTAGTAGTCCCGCTTGGCCGTGAGCGATGCAATGAGATCGATCTGGGCTTTGGTCATGCCAAGGGCGAAGTACTGTTTGCGGACTTTTTCCGTTCGGGCTGCCGGATTGGGCAGAAACACCTGTGTCTGGCAGCTTTCCAGAAGCACGTCCGACAGGTCCGACATCGTGAGGTCGGACAGGCTCTGCGTTGCCATCAAAACCGTCACATTCGATCGACGGGCCTCTTTTAGCCAACGCCGGATGCGCCCGGCAAAGATCGGGTGGCGCAAAAACGCATGAGCCTCGTCGAGTACCAGCAAGGTGGGCTTGCCATCAAATCGGCTTTCGACCTGGGCAAAGATGTAATCCAGTGCCAGAAGCGCCAAGTGCTCGTTTTGCTGAAACAGCTCATCCACTTCGAAAACCGTCAGGTTTTTCCAATCCAGAGAAACGTCATCATCATCCAGTAATCCTGAACCACCGTTCCTGCTGAAGCGGCGAATTGCAGACTGGAGGTCGGGATTTTGAAGGAAGGTCTGCAATTCCGAAAGTGTCAGGAAACCGGTCCTCAGCGCGTTGGACAAACCCGCCCGGATATCGTCCCGGAGGGCGGGTGTCAGGGACACGCCGCCGAGTTCCGCCATCTTGCTTACCCAGTCCACACCCCATTCGAGACCCAGTTCGTGCAGATGTGCCACCGGCGCAACGCCCCGTCCGGTTTCACCGCCAAAGGCGGTGAAACTGCCTCCGAACACATTGACCAGGTGCCGGGACGAATACCCTTTGTCGAAGAAGATAACCCGTGCATCCGGGTATTTGAGCCAATGGGCGCAGAGCAAACCGAGCAGGACCGATTTGCCCCCACCGGTCGGGCCAAACATGAATGTGTGGCCGACATCAGCCACGTGCAGGTTAAAATGAAACAGTTCACCCGTCATCGAGCGCGCCCAGGTCAGTGCGGGTGAATTGGACGGGAAAAGCGGTGACGGATTATGCACCTCTCCCTTCCAGCTTGTACGCAGCGGGATCAGTTCCACGAAATCCGACACTGGCATCATGGCATCCCGCAGAACCCTGTGCGCATGGCCGGGCAGGCTTGCGAGGTATAACTCCAGCGCGGCCTCACGCTCATAACGCACTTTGAAACCAGCGTTCACGAGTGCCGCCTCGATCTCCTCGGCCGCGGCCTGGACTTCCTCCGGCGTCGTATAGCGCCCTCCGATCAATGTCAGCGTGGACAGGTACATCCCGACTGCCTCGCCCCGGTTCACATCCGTGGCCATCTCTTCGGCGCCAAGTGCCATTTCCTCTGCATACCTGTCGCGGCGGCCACCGCCGCCATCGACGATCTGCGCAACGGGATCCGTGGCATTCTGGGTCCAGGCTTTTTCGTCTTTCCGCAGTTGCTTGCGGGCCGTGCGAGAGGACATGCTCGACAGGCGCGTGGTCCAGCGATATTCGAGGGCATAGGTTTCCAGCACCGCCAGAACGCCCCGTGGAGCCTCTTTCGGAATCCCTTCGATCGTCAGAATGACCGCCGGGCAACCTTCAATACGGGGCAGTCCAGTTTCCGGGTCGCGCTCGAAATCAACCCCGAGCCACTTGTCAAGAAACATGTATTTCAGATCCCTGGGGATCCGGAATTTTTGCACCGGCCCTGTCAGTGCGCTTGCCAGCAGGCCTGCCAATTCGTCGAAGCGATCAACCCTGCGATCGAGATCCTCTTCCGTCTGCAGCCCCAGGCGCCGCAGTCCAAAGATACCCCCTAACCGGATTTCCACGGTTCTGCTGGCTTGCGCAAATCCCTCAAGACCCTGCTCGAGGGGCATTCCGGAATCGGCAGGCCGCCATTGATACAGGAGATGGATCGTATTCTCGTAAAGCGTGCCATCCGCAGACAACAAGGTGCGGGCCTCCGCTTCCAGGATATTCAGCGCCGGATAAGGCGAAGGGTCCGCATTCTGTTGCAGGCCGACAAAAGGCCTGCGATCCAGCTGTATCCAAAAACAATCTTTATCGCCGAAGCCCGAAAATCCGTGCGCCAGCCTGACCTGCATCTCTTCCGGCTCCAGGCTTTCGGTGTCGAGCCCGGTCACTTCCCAGCCGCAGACAAAAGAGCCGTCTTTGCAGCCCAGAATACCCGGGGCCAGCAGTCCGGACCAGTTCAGAACATCGGAGAACTGCCGCGCACGGGGCGGGACAAGCGAGGGTATGGCGGGGAAATTCATCAGGTGCTTTTCCTGCGAAAAGTCGGCATCCGGGGCAGTCCGGCGCCCTTGCGGCGGTATTCTGGGGGCAGGTGGATGATCGAAGGTGCGGACGCCGCATAGACCCCTTGATTGGCCAGCCGGTACCGCCGTGCGATCCGCAGGTCTCCGGCGACCGTCGCCAAAGCCGTGATCTCTCCATTCTCGCCATGGGTCACGGCAACATCGAGCGCGGTGCGTGCATCGCCCCGGCCGCTTTCATCCACGGCAAACCCGGCCAACCGCAGATAGTTCAGCGTGTGCGTCTCGCAGGAATTGGAACGCCCCGGCGCGATCACCACGGTTTTGCGCAGCGAGATCGTCTTATGGATGGTCCGTGCCATATCAAATCCGATGGCGCAGGCCTGCACCGGCGTCAGATTGTAATCACTCCTGTTCATGGACGGGATCGGCGGTGCACAGCCTACAAGAAACAGGGCGGTGGCAAGCAATCCGGGGAGCCGGTCCTTCACGAGCGTCTCCTTATTTTGATGACCTTGCGACCAACCTGCAGTTCAAATCTGCCCAGCACCCCGTCGATCACGATCTGCTGTCCTCCTTTCGTTGCCCGAAAGTTCAGGGCACGGTTGCTTTCGGCCCTGCCCCCGATCACCGAAGGAAAGTCCCCCCGGTAGTTTGTGGGCAAATCCACATAGGTCCGGCGGCCGTCGTTGTAGACACGCAGCGGTTTGAACGGGGCAGTCCCCATGATGCGGTAGTCGAAATCCAGTTCATCGGCCGGCACTGTGCCCCGCGTGGTGCTCACACCGGTGCGGGTGGTTCGGGCGGCACGCTCTGCCCGCTCTGCGTCGGCTTTCTGTTTCTGTGCGGCTTTAAGTGCTTCGATCTTCTCGGCCATCTCGCGCCGTTGCGTATCCGGATAGCTGAAGCTCAGGATCGGCGTGTTGTAGCGCAGGTCCTTGACCAGGTTGATCGTGTAAACCCGCTGGTCCGTGAGAATGAAAAAATTTGTCTTCCGAGGGGCTTCCGGAAGCGGTTTAAATGCAAAATATATCTGTGGCGGGACGATATCGCGATGACGGAGCTCGACAGACCAGCCCACCAGGTCCGGCTGCACGACATTGTCCTGAACCACCTCACCCGGCTCCAGTTCCAGCAGGCAGGCCTGGCCAGGCTTGCACACAAGCGTTGGAATGGACTCGCCAAAAACATGCACCACCCGTCCGTCCGGACCGGGGATTACAGCCCCGGTCCGGTTTCCCCAGAACTCTATTGCTCTCTGGGTCAGCTCAGTCTGAGTCAGACTTGGGGCCGCAGTTTTCGCAGGCTGAGGTTCTATGTGTTCCGCAAGCGCTTTCGCGAGGGCGCGCAGCTCGTCGGGACTGAGTCTGAGTGCGGCATCGGCCCCTGGCTCCGGTTCTGGTGCCGGTTGAGATGTGTTCGGAACCACCGGTGATGCGGTCGGTTGTGTTGGTGCGAGAGTGCTGATCTCTTCAGTGTCCTCTGCCGCGGGCAATACCTCGGTATCAATGGGCGGCGGCGTGATATCTGAAGCAGGGGTGTCCGGCTCTTCCACCGGGTCAGCGGGCAGGGTCAGTGCATCCAGCTCCCCTGGCCCGGTTTCTGTTTGCACGGCCGGGCCGAAGATTTCCTCATCGGCTGAAACCTGAGCCAATGCGGGCAGCACAAGGCTGAACACAACGGATAGAGACAGTAAGAGAAGGCGGGAATCAGACAAGGATGGTCTCCCCATACCTGGGGAAAACAATATCTAAACCATGGGCGGCAATATCTGATTTCGTCCAAATGGCAATGATGCCATGCACCACAAACAGGATACTGCCGATGCCAGCGATTGCCGCCAGTATGCGCCGCTCAGGTTTTGGGAGATCGGGGATCAGCACGAGCAGTGACACTGAAACGATCACTGGCAAGATCGCGCAAAACGCCCCGGCATATCCAAGGAAGGCTTTGCCGTAGCCTGAATGGGAACCTATTTCAAAGCCCGCTAGGGTAAGAAGCGTAAACGAAAACAGGGTAAACACATAGGTTACCAAAGCGAGTAGCAGCAGGCTCGCCAGAGGGGCAAAAACAGCACTGCCAATCCTGGAGCGTATACCTCTACCGGACATGAGCGATTTCCTCGGGTGTTGGGCTTTGTTCGGGGGCAATCTCTTCCCGCGCTTCGATGGCTGGTCGCGTAACGGCCGGTGTTTGCATCGCGGCAATCTCATGCGGCAACAGCACGACTCCGGAAGAGCCGAACAGGAACGTGATGAATTTGGTCGCGAGCAGGATGAAGCCGAGCCCAAGCAACATTGTTGGTATGCGCCGTGCGAACCCCGAGAAATCACTGCCTGACGCCAGCATGAACCCGGCAACAAGCACCAGAATTATCGCCAGGAAGGTGGCAAACCCACCTGTGACCCAGGCAATGAATTTTTGAAACGGCTGCGCGTCTTCAAAAATAGAGTCATTGACCTCGGCAAAGGCCGGGTCGGCTTGAGAGATGAATACGAGCAGTAGCAAAACCGCCAAAAGGATAGTCCGGTCAATTACGTTCAACATGTCTGGTCTCCAGGGAAAATGGGGAGGAAAGATCCCGACCGGGAACAGGGCGGGCAATCTGCGTGATGCGAGCGGGTCCGATGCCGCGCTCGACGAACAGCACCAGATCAAGGCAGGAGGTGATAAGGGCGATCTGATCCGTGACGCTGACTTCAAGCGCCAAACCCTGCATCCGAGGCAGGACTTCTTCAGCCGAGTTGGCATGGATCGTGGTGATCCCACCCGGATGGCCCGTGTTCCAGGCCTTCAGCAGTGTCATCAGAACAATACCGGTGCGAACTTCTCCCACCACGATACGATTGGGGGCATGGCGCAGCACGGATACGAGCAAGCGGTCCATGCTCACGTCATGCGAACTGCGCAACTGGGCCTGATTGCTCAACCCGACATTCAGTTCCGGCGTGTCCTCAATCACAAGTATCCTGGTGTCCGGAGCCTGTTCGCAAAGCGTGGCCAGCAAGGAGTTGGTGAGCGTGGTTTTACCCGACCCGATTCCACCTGCAACCAGGATGTTTTTCCGTGTCGCAATCGCCTCTTCTATCTCCTGGCGCAGTTCCGCGTCCGGTGCAAACTCCGACAGGGGCAGAACCTGGTCCCGATGCCTGCGGATCGAGATCATCGGACCGTTCACAAGCGGCGGCAGCACCGCTTCGATCCGGTGCGCGGTGCCCGGAATGCGCCCCGAAAAGATTGGCTCTTTCGGATCAATCAGCATGTCCGTTGCCGTGGCACAGCTGCGGATGAACCGCTCAGCCAGATCCGGGTCCATCATGCCGACCCCTTTGGCCCGGGCTCCGAAGCGCTCCACGAATATCTTCCTGTCCGGGTTGAGAGAAATCTCGACCACGTCCGGATCATGCACATGGGGAAAAATCGGCCCAAGAAGGCGCTCGAGGTCCAGCATCAGCTTGCCTCCCGTCCGGATTGCGCAGTAACCTGCGCCAAGACAGACCACATTGAGGCCATCCCTGTGAGACCGAAGATCGAGATGAGATCCCGCCCAGTACACAAGACCCTTTTTGATGTGGAACGGGAGCCGATGATTGCCCTGATCGTCTCAATGGCGATGCTCGCGGTGACCCTGTTCTCCTTTGACATGGTCATCGCCGCACTTGTGGTTCCCCCCGTCTTCTTTGCGGCCGGCGTGATCAAGTTGCGCGAATACGCGGCATATGATCCGCAGTATTTCCGGATCCTGTGGCGGCAGGTCTGGCCGATGCGCATTCCGCGCAAGCTGCTCTTCCGCGAAGTGCTGTTCAACCCGCCCTTCTGGCGGCAGAACTCAAACTGACACGCCATCATCATGCCACCCTCTTGGTGCGGGGTAATGGGGTAGAAGTATCGAGCACTTCCCTGCGATGTGCCGGTGCAAGCTGGCACAGACGGAACAGAGCAGTATGCAAGCAGCATGCTTCTATCCCTGCGAGATGACAGACCTCACGAAAATCGGCGGTCGGGTATGTCCCGACCCAGTTTTCGGCACCCTGGCGATGGCGGTGCTTGCGGGGATGGTCATTGCAGAGATCCCGAATGGCTATCATCACAACTGATTGCCAAAGACGTTTCGATGACATCGGATCAGTCATCTTGCACCTCGCGGAAAAGAGACCTGATCTCGGGGTATTGGTTGAGGTATTCTTCAAGGCATTGATGTGCAGACTTGAGAACGTCCCGATCACGATAGTTTTCTGATTTGCGCTCAGGACTAACTGTCAGGTGTTCGAATCTACCACGCCGATATCGAAAGCGGCGACTGTAGGTATTCGGACCGGTTACCGTAGGACATCCGCGCGTGGATCCGATCATGATCTGGACCAGGGCGTCCGTATCAGGTGCGGGTGTTGCTAGTTTCATCGCGAACACCCCCTGTGCAGTGAGTGGCGATCAAAAACCATCCAGATCAGGGCGAACATCGCGGCCAGCGCAGTGACAACCCCTCCCCATTGGATTGCCTCTGCTCGCAGAAACGTATTGATCTCCGACCAGGCAGGGTTCCGGAACACGGTTGTGTTGAAACTGATGTCGATGTTGGCAATGCGGGCTGCAAGAACGCCGAAGATGGTCAGCGCCCCAGGCAGCGCCGCAGGAAACAGGCTGAAGCTGCGGCGGCCGTTCGGGCGGGCACGGGCCATCCGGTAGCTCTGCATCGTTACGACACAGAGCAGGGCCAACACCACGATGGCAGTCACACTATCGCATAGCCCCGCCAGCGCGCCGATCACGGGCAACAGCCACAGGTCCCCCTGACCCAGTACATGACGACCCAGTATCCAACGGGTCAGAAGACCCGCCAATCCCCAAACAAGACCGCCCGCCAGCATGTCCTCGATCGGAAGCCCCAGGTAGAGGTTGAGGCAAACCCCGGCCAGTGCCACCACCGCCAACGCTGCATAGTTGATCTCAAAGGTCCGGACATCCTCTGCAATCAGCAGCAGAAGAAAAATGCTCAGAAGGGTTACATGCAGGATCACTATTCCGCCCTCTTGTAACTGCTGGTCAGAGCGGCGCAGAGAGTGGCGGCGTTGATCTCTTCCATGCAGTCCTGCCACGACTGGCGTGCATCAAGCGCGTCCTCGGAATCTTTCTCTGCCAGGTCCAGAAGACCCTCTTGGTACTCCGCGATGCGTTGCAGTGCCTGCACATCCGCTCGCAACGCCTGCCGGAGGGCAATCATCGGCCGCAGGCCAGGGTCGTCCGGGTCCGGCTGCTGGATCTCTTGCGCCAATGCGACGGTGGTCCCGGTGATTGCGATCAGCAACGCCGCTGTCGACAGCCGACACAGTCCTGTTCTGGTTGTCAGCATCCCGAGCACGTCCCTGTTTTAAGAGTTTGAATCTGACCGGTGTTTGCCGTGACTGCGGAGCTAAACACGTTGTCTGCCGCAAGCGTGCCGGTCGTCAGAGATTTTGCCTCAATCCCCTGCGCTGACAGATCGGTCACCGCCAACGCATCCAGGGTTGCGGTGCCCTCCGCCACAAGGTCCCGTGCCACAGAAACCGAGTCGTTCGCAGTCAGGGCCTCCACCTTCAATGTTCCGATCGTGGCCTGGTCCGTTACGGTCAACGTGCTGGCGGTGGTCGCACCGCTGATTGTTGCTTCGTTGGCGGTCACCTCCCCGCCCACGGTCAGATCTCCCGCCGCCTCAACATCCCCGTCCACCATCAATGTTCCGGTAATCGTGTCCGCCTGAAGAGTTCCCGCAACCGTGACTTCATTCGCTTGCAGTTCCCCCGCACCGACAAGATCAAACCCGTTCATGAGCAGATCCGTTTGCATCTCGTTCAGCTCGGGAAAGCCCGGCTGTGCAGCACGATGCAGGAAGGGCAAAACATCCCGATCCATCCGAAGCACCCGGATGGCAAGTACATCCCGGCTCTGCGGTGCGCCCGTCAGGGCCTGAAGCGCCGACAAATCGTAATCTAGTCCCGGCCCGCGCAGGCGATCATCCGCATCCGGAGGGACAAAACCGACGAGACCCACGCCCTCCCCACCCCGGGGGACATAGCGCGGGTTTTCTTCTCCCGTCAGCGCTGAGGCCCGGGCCAGTATGATCAGTTCCTCCGAACCACGGGCGTGCAGGATCAGCGACACCTCCCGCCCGAGAGCCGTCAGCTGGTTGCTGCCTGAAGTCCAGAGGCCCGTCGCTTCCAGGTCCGCCAGGTCCAGAACCTGCGCATTGCCCACACCGATTTGGGAGTTGATCGTCCCGTTGAGATCCCGCAGGGCCAGTGTTGCACCGGCATCCACCACCTGCGTCAACAGCCGCGCCTCATTCAGACCAGCGATGTTACGGACATGTTGCGTCCCAAATCTTATTCCGAGGTTCAGAACAGGAATAAGAATGAGCAGAACCATTATGGCCTCGATCAGACTAAATCCCCGCCGAGCCTGGCGCGGCCTGCGCAGTCCCTGTTTCCCGATGATACTCAGCATCCGTCGCATGATCCGCTCACCGTCAGTTTTTGTACGTTTGCCTGCACAGCGGTCAGGGTCGTGAGATCGGCTGTGCCCGTCGAAATCCCGCCCTTGGCCAGGACATCGCTGGCCAGAACGGCATCGATCCCGGTGACATCGCTTTTCGTTGTCACCGTCTCCCCAAACATATCCGCCGCTCCAAGCGGTCCCGCCATGGCTGCTATCGTCCCGGCGGCCACATTATGTAAGACTGTGGTCTGCCCGGCCTGGGCTTGCGTTACATTGATCCCGCCCAGGCCAAGAGCATTGGTGACGTGCAGAGAAAAGGCCGTCACACTCTCATCCACGTCCAGTGTACCAGTCACTTCAGTCAGCATCCCGGTGTGATTGTTGCCTTCGACAATCCCGGTCACGTTGCCCGCAGTGGCGTTCTCCGCGCTAACCTGGTTGACCCCGATGATGGCGTTGCCAGCCAGGTCAAACACCCCCTTCTCGTTGCCTAGTTCCGGCAGCGCGTGGCCGGCCCGGGTTTCCCGGAGCAGATAATCTTCCGGCACCCCGGACAGTGACGCCGTGAGAATGGCGGCCTCATCTGTCCCCAGCGATCGCCCCAGTATCTGTTCGACCCTATTCTCAGCCGACAGTAGGCGATCCTGAAGATTGCCCTCTTTTTTTCCCGAGTTCAGCCCGATGGCTTCCAGCGCATCGAGCAGCCCATCCAGATCCGCATAAGCCGGATCTTCGTTTGCGCTGAGCAGAAGCAGCCCGTACAAATCCGGGTAGTAGCTGAATTGTTCGTTCAGAGTCAGGATGATGTAGGTTATGTCGAACCCGGCGATGTCCGGTGAGACAACCCCGTCCATCCAGCCCTCAAAAGACGTTTGTTGTTTCGGGGGTAGGGAATACCCCAGGTCAATCTCACCCCACCAGGCATGTTTGTGAACGTAGAGATCGAAGAAGGATGCGATCTCCGCGACCTGCTGCGCCCGGGCCAGATTGCGGTCGTGACGGGCTTTGCGCATTTCGCTCTGCCAAAACAGCGTCAGCGTAAGTGTTGCGATCACCAACCCCAGGGCCGCACCCACAACCAGCGACCCGCGACGGGTCTTGCGCGCCAGGCGACGGGGCGCGGGGCTGCCGGGGAGCCGAAAGCGGCAGAAAGACGATATGCGAGCGAAAAACATGGGCTGGGTCTCAGAAGGTCAGCGCCACATCGTTAGTGCCGTTGTTGCAGGCCCCGTTGACCGCGATTTCCGTCATTGGCAGCACAACGGGTGTGTTCTCGATGACGAGGCCGTCCAGCCCGGACCCCGAACTTTGAAACGCCAGCGCTGCTTTCTTGCAGGCTGAATCGGGCAGGTCATTGATCGTTACGATGAAATTCCGCTCGTCGCCCTGGATGGTGATGTCGGTGCCATAAGGCGACCTGAAATTGAAACCACCCGCCGCTGTCTCGGCAAATTCTTGGTCGGTAAAACCCTCTCCATCGAGAAATCCAAGCAGGCTTTCATTCGCATAGATGCCGGTATAGCTGTGATAGCGTTCGATAATGGCAACCGCTCGCGTCAACTGGCTTTGCAGCTGGTTGGACCGGAGCATGTTCATCATGCCGTTGTACAGTCCGTACAGACCAATAATTACGACAGTAATCACTAGCAGGTAGAGCATTCCCCCGATCAGGCTTCCCCGACGCTTGCGGCGGGGATGGCGCATCCTGCGCCGGTTGCCTTGAGCTTGTGGACGGGTGGTGTCCCTTGCCTGTGTCCCGGAATGAAACCCGGGGCGAGTTGGTCGCAAAAAAGTCCGTGTAAGCATGGCTGTTTTCTTCCTGCTAATGAACCGAAAGGGTTTGCATGATGGACATGAAACTGAGCGCCCCGCCGCCAACCGCTGCGGCGATTACCGCCATCAGCAGCACGTTCAGAATGGCTGTGCGTTCCTTGATCGTTGTGTCGAAATCTTCGAGCCAGCGATCGAGAAAGCCGGAGAACTTTTCGACCCAGTTGTCCTGCTGGGTCAGCACGCCCAGAACCGCATTGAGATCCCGGCCGGGAAAATCATGGCCCGTGGCCTGCAGAGCCTCTTCCCAGCCGTAGTCCTGGACTTCCCGGGCGATTGCCGTAATGCGGGATCTGAGATAGGGCGATGCGTTGGCCGCCATCTGGTCCAGCAGGGCAGAATTGAGCGTTACGCCCATGCGGCCGAGTTCGGTAATCGTGAGTAAGAAGCTCACACCCGTTCGCATCTTGTAGAACGAAAAGGGCGGCAACCGATCGAAGAGCTGCCGCGGAGCGCGTGTCCAGCGGGCAATCGTTAGCTGGAGTCCGAAGATCATCATCCCGAGGACAATCAGCACGATCCAGATATTGGCGCTGAACCAGATGCTGAACTGCGCGATCAGCTGTCCCTCCAACGGCCAGCTCGACATCGGTGAAATCTGCTCCATCGTCGGAAAGAACGACCCGCCGAGCATGTAGATCACAGCCCCGAGCAGGACAAATCCGAGTAGCGGCTGCGCCAGCGCCGAGCGGAAGGCCCGATGCACCTTGTCCTGTAGCTCCGCCTGTCGCATAGCCGCCCGAAACACCGCCTCCGCACTGGCACGGGCCATATTCTGGAACTGCAAGAACTCGTCGCTCGGTGCATAGCGGCTGATCCGGTCCTCAAACTCGTCATCGCGAACCCCTTCCCGGATATCGAGAAGAATGTCGCCCACGACCCCCCTGCCCTGTTCACGTGCGACGGTCGCCGCCGTGTTCAGTGCGTCCGACAGCAACAGGCCCGCTTCCACCAGGTCCGCCACAAGGCGCCAGGTCCGCGCCCGGGTTCGTGCACGGAAATGCACGCGCCGCCAGATCAGGACCAGGTTGTCTCTCATTTGGCGTCTCCCCATTTGAGTTCCGCTTTCTGAAACGCGCTCATACGCTCTGACAGGTCGCCATGCTTGCGCACCGCATCCCGCGGGTCGACACGGCCTGCGAGAACCAACTCGGTCATTTTCTGGGAAATCGTGATGCCGCCCATGCCACCTTCGCTGCGCGGCTTCAGCCAGTGGTTCAATGCTCCAATGGAATCCTGAACCCGCACGCATCGCAGATACTCGACATCCGGTTCAATCACTTCGCCAACGGCGATCTCGCGCTGGTACCCCCACCAGGCCAAACGCCCGATCTCGCTCGTATCCCGATGGCAGGCGTCGCAGCCAGCCGGATTGCGCATGAACACCGCATCCTTGTCACCTTTCAGGGGGGTAACGATCGCCCGATCTTTCGCTGACAGATAAACCTCGCGCATCGGGCGCTTGCAGTGCTCGCAGAGCAACGGCACCAATGTCTGCTTGATCAGCAGCCGGATCAGTCCGGGCTCAGCCAGTTCTGCCGCCGGCACACCCATGGTTGGCAACCGGAACAGAATCCGGTGAGCGCAATCCACGTGCAGTGTTGTATAAAGCTGGTGCCCCGACAGAATAAATTGCAAGGCTTCCCGGCCACCAACCCCATCCCGGATTTCCGTAATCACGCCCACGTCCGGGTTACTCCGCACGAAATGACGCAACGCATCCCGGTATTGGCGCGTGCGTTCTTCTTCGTCGCCCGCAGACTGCAGTGGGATCTGGACCACGCTCGGACGCTTGAGCCGGTATTCAACCGGGTCTTCCAGCATCACAACTTTCAGGTGGCCATGCTCGTCACAGAGTTGCCCGAGGTTCCTAATCAGGGTGGTTGTTTTTCCGTCACCGGTTTCACCGCCAATGATGATCCCGCCCCGCAAACCCGTCCGCACTTTTGCCAGCTTGCCCATCACCTCTGAATCAAGGCCCAGATCCTCAAGCGTGCTGGTGTCGTCACCCGTATTGTAAAACAGCCGACCCACCAGGTGAGAGGCAAGCCGCGTTTCTCCTTCATGCGCCCCGCGCGAACATCGCAGCTTCGCCACGCCTGCCGGGAGCGGGAAATCATTCTTTGGGTTGATCGAAAACCCCTGGAACCCGTACTCCGTCAGGGTGGATTCACCCGTCCCCTTATCCTGGGCATCAAAGGCGCAGGCGATCGCGCCCCGACCCTCTTCCGACGTCCACGGCTTGCCATGCTGGAACCAACGCCCTGCAATCTTGATCCGCGCATCGGTATGCGTCTCGTGATCGATGATCTCGAAATCCGAGGCCCGCGCTTCCGCCGCGGCCTCGATCAGGGCGCGCAAACGTTGTCGCCCCTTGGACATTTCCGACTGTGCGGCTCGCCTGGCGGTGCTCTCCGGACGATAGAGCGCGCGAATCTCGGCCATACTGCGCTGCTCAGTGGCACCCGTTTGCGGGATATGCCCCTGTTTATGCAAGCGCCGAAGTCCTTCGACGAACACGTCATCGTGCGCATAACTCCCTTCCGCGACAAAGCAGGTCCCGTCCTGATGTACGGCAGCAATTTCTTTGAACCGAGCATCCGGTACGTCGATAATGCCGTTCGCCAATACCTTCCATTCCAATGCGGAGGGTTTGAGAGCGCCCAGAATATCCTTCAGAATATTCATTGGTTTGACCCTGCCTCCAACGGGTTCGGAGTAGCGGAAATCTCCGGGTCATACAGTTCCTGCACCGTTGCCGGGATTGCGATCAAACCCCCGCCATCGTGCACCTCCGGTGAGGACGGGCGATTGGGCAGCTGCTCCCGTTCACCACCTGCTTCAACCGTCACACCCTGCATGGTGATGACATCGATGCGCACGCCGCCGGGCAATACATCTCCCACCCGCACGGTCAGTTCTTCTCCCGTATCTGTGTCCAGCAAAATGGCATTCAGACCTGGGCCTATGACTGGCGAACCGAGAATGGCTGCCACCTGGAACGGGGCGGCACAGTACAGCGCGTCCCGGGCGATTTCCTCCGCCTTTGCCGCTTTCAGATCAACCGGGTCCGGAACGGGTGGAGGTGCCGGTTCCAAAACGGGCTCAGGCTCCGGGCACGCGGCGGCCTGGATCGACCCGACCCGGACCACCGGTTCTATCAGACCTTCCAGCAGTGTTCTCAGTTCCCGCTCATTGCTCAGGATCCGCTTTACCTGGTCCTGCCGCTCGGTGCAGATCCGCGTCACTTCATTGTAGAGCGCCGTGGCCGTGACCTGCTGAACATCACTGTAGAATGATGTATACGCCGCCAGAAGTTCATCGAACGGGCAGCTCAGAATGTCCTGACCCTGCCCGTTCGACCCTGCCTCACCGGGATTGGATGGTACTGCTCTTGCTCCAGGCAGATCACCAAGTGTCTGCGCCATGGCGCCGGCGGCCAGAAAGCTCATAACAAGGGATAAAACCGGCATTCTGCCATTGAGACGACTATTTCGCATTAGTTGACCTCCGGCTGAGCGTCGGATAGCGCCGCGATGATCTCGGCGGGATCAAGATCGCGGCGAAGCCCGTCCGGCGGGTAGAACCCGACACCGGTTGTGCGGACTTCCCATTCGCCGATGATTTCGCCCGAACTGTTCAGAACAACTCCGCCTTCAAGCAATTGCGTCCCTGCCTGCAGGGACCCGACGGCCCGTGCGAGACGCTTGCCGGTGATCTGTTCCAGCTGCCTGACGATTGGCGGGGTCTCATCGACGAACTCAAGATCATTTGCGTTTGAGGGGTCGAGAACATCCAGCACACCGTTGCGCCAATACAGCTCCAGCCGCCAGTCAGGGCCCGGCTGCGCGTGGACATCGCCACGCTCGACAATCCGGTTGTCTTTGGACAGGCCCCAAACCTCATTCTGAGGCACATAAAACACCACTCGCTGCGTCGACGGCAAAATCACCACCTTTCCGAAATGTGCCACTAGCCGGGAAAGGGCGTCCCCCTGCCCTGCCTGTTCGGCGCGCAGCCCCGGGCTTAGGCAAACTCCGATCAGCGCAGCGGTTATTACGGAACATTGCAGACGGGCCGATCGCATCAGTTTCGACTCACAAATTGACAGTTTTTGTCTGTCTTTTTGCCGTACCACTCGTGCGCGCATTCATTGACGTAGTGGGGTCGCAGAATGCGTGCGCCGGGGTCCTGTTTCAGCAGTTCATTGTAGTAACGCGAAGTCTGCCTGGCGTTCACCTCAGCACCAAGACTCTCGGCGGAAGGAAAGTCCGGGCAGATCTCCCAGGTCACCGCCGGGATGCGCGCCTGTAGGTGGCCGTAATGAGCCTCCGCCCAGCGGGGGCGCTCCATCAAATAAGTAGCCATCTCACCCGTCGAACCATTGTAGCGCAGAAGCTTATAGAAACGCTCACCGTCACGTACCCGCATCAAAAGCGGGTAACGCACGTTACGGCGCTGGTGATCAACGATGCGGCCAGTATACGTGGCAGACCATGTGGGTGTAGAGTTGCCGCTGCTAGAACAACCATGCTCAACTCCGTTCGCGTCGTACCAGACAACGCTGAGATAACCACCGCGCTTCTTGTTCTTCCCGGTCCACCAGGTCAACACCCAGGCTGTGTTCGCGAGCAGCGGCTGGACATGCTCCGCTGCCACGTTCTGAAAAATTTTGCCGCGCTTGTAGTACTTGCGCTTCTCTGCAAAGGCCGCACCGGATGTAAGTGTCATCGCCAAAACGGCCGTGAGTGCGCATTTGGAAATCGTCATTGTGTCCTCCTTTGTGACGTGGGTGGTTGCGGTTGAGTTGGGCGAACAGAAAGTTGTTATGCGCAATCAACCCACGCCGGGATCGTTATCATCTGAGTCCTGAGCGTCATTGACGCCGTCCCCATCATTGTCCTCGCGACCTTCGGGTCCGCCATCATTGCCGCTGTTGGGTGAGTTGCTGTTGTTGCAGCTGCCGCCTTGACGCTCGACCCTCCAAGCCGGCTCGCAGGAGCCGGACACCCGGTTCCAGTCCCCATGGGTGGTAGTGATCGTGTCGGCACGGGTCTGCCAGTCCCACCCCTTGGTGGTCACCGCTCGCTGGTGCGTCACCTTTCCGCGGCAACTGCAATCCGTGCTCTTTTGCTGCATTGCGGATGAAAAGACCCACCTGCGGCAGCTGTTATTCGCCAGGGTCCAGCTGCCATAGCGCACCACATCCACATCGGTGGCTGAGAGACCACTTTCCCAATCGGGTTTCATACCGGAATAGGTGTAGGTCGTAGTGGTCACTTTGCGCACGTAATCCCGGCCACCATGCGTCCAGGGTTCAGCACAGCCGAGCGTTTGGGTTTCCTTTGCTGTGCTGACCACAGGTGTGACCGTGGCCGTGGGCGCGAGATTGTCGCAGTTTGACAGCTGCGACAGCGCGCCCGTCACGTTTGTGGTGTAGTTTCCTTCCGCATCGGAGGGCAGCCAGACCACCTTCGTGAAATCGGTCGGATCCTGCGCTTCGGTGACATAATAGTCATAAACCGCCCTGCCCTTGCCCGGTACCGTCATGGTCCGGTTCGGTCCCCTGATCACCGCATCACAGGGTTGTACATCCCGCTTTCGAACCGTCCCCGGTTCACGGCAGAAGTCCGCAGTCACCGTCCAGTTGCCATCACCACCTTCCGACGTGTCGTAGTACGGAGTGCCGATCTGGTTCCCTTGTGCACTGTAATCCGTTCTCAGATAGCGGCGCTCGGTCTGACCAAGCCCAACCTCTCCCACCGGACAGGCAACCTTCTGCTTTTCCCGTGTGCGCCTTGTCCGGGCCACCCCGTACTTCTGCAGGGCCGAACTGAGATAGGCCACGGTACCAGTGGCCAGGCTGGTCGGATAAGCGCCTTTGATCAGGCAGTCGGGGATACGCATCTGCCGTCCGTTCGAAAAGGCCAGGACCATGCCATCCGACCCCGCCTCCACAACGCCGACAGGGCGTCCGGCATAGCGTTTGCCCCGCCGTTCGGCCTGCAGCACCGGCGCTTCTGCAATCTGCGCGCCTGTCAGGTTGTGCTTGAAATCGGGCGTTCCGAAATAGCTCAGCAGTTTGCCATCACAATACCGGAACCGCACACCGTAGCTTTCGAGGGTGGCTGGCGTCAGCGTTGGAACAAGTGTTGCGTTGATTGTTTCGCTGGCATCGATAGAGGTCAGGATCGATGAGGTGCGCGCTTCCTGCTGCTCGGCGTTCATTCCGGGTCGCCAGCCTCTCCAGTTGATATACCTGCGGACCTCGGCATGGGATGTACGCAGCACGTTGGTATAGTTGGCCGCCGAGTTCAGAACCTCGTCGTTGAGCCGTGTACGGTCCCAGCTTTGCGCAGCTGCAGCCATCGGGCAGAGGCACAGGCTCGTGCATAGTGCGGATGCAATAAACAGGTGTCGCATCAGGTCGGGTCCTTCTCGAAGGATGAGCGCGGCATGTAGCGCGGGGTCAGAGGGGACAGGTCCAGGGTGATGATTTCACCCGTGCGGGAAAGCCGGTTGATCCCGGTCATCGGCAGGCGGTGGGCTGTGGACAGCGCGTCTTCAAGACTGCCCTGCATCTCGATACGGACGCGAGTCTCTGCGCCACCCGGCAGCGTCACCCTGAGACGGGCGCTGCCCAAAAACACCTCGGCCGCCGCATCTCGCAGCTCCGCAGGCGAAAGCGCCTCACCGCCCAACTCCATTTCCATTAGTGGGGCTTCGATTACCTTGGTTGCAAAGAGCCGATTGTCCCCCACATGCAACTCGACGACCGTGCCCTCATGCACCGCTTCGGCCGCGCGGCGGGCAATCTCGCCGTTATAGCCGTCCCGCAACTTGTATTCCCGATAGGCCACAGCGCCCACGGTTGAACTTCTGGACAATGCCGGATCGTTCATCTCAGGGGTGGCACAGCCTTCCCGCACGATGTCCCAGCCCGGCGCGCGCGGCCAGCCTTCGGCAAACGCCTCGAGACAGCCGTGTTCGAAGGCAGCTCGGTCAAGAATGACCGCAACTTTCGGGACCGCGTCCTGATTTGCTTCCGAAGAACTCAACCACAGCATACTCCCAAAAACCGCAGCAGCTGCGACGCCAGTACCGGCAATGCCTGCGATTAACAGACGATGCGACGGTTCCTTTCGTGGATTTCCTTCGATGCGAACCGGGTCCATGGAGTTTGTCGGGGCTTCGAACAGAGTAACCTTGAGATCGGTGTCCAACACATCGACGAGATCCTGAGTTGTGGCCAACCGATTGATCCGACCGCTGTCACATTCCCGGGTCACGTAATCGAGAAAGCTTTCGCGGTCCTCGAACAGCATTTCTTCCGCCAGCTTGGGCTTGCCCCGGACAATCACGGCCGCGAAATGCAAATCCTGCGAAGCATCCGCGAAGATCAACAACACTGTGTCGTCCACTGCGGTGTCCGGCAAACTGTCCGCCAGCAGGGACAGCAGGCTGACCGTCCCGATCAGATCCTCTCCGTCCGGCAGGTGCGCCGTCCGATCAGCCCAGGTTGCGGCAATCGGAGCGGGTTTCCATAACGGGCGGTTTCCCTTCCGTTCCCAGCGCAGCCCGGCGATGGCCTCCTGACCGTGATATGTCACCACCCGGACCATCAGCCAGCCACCGGAATAATCGCTGGGCGGACCAACACAACCATGCGGATCTTGTCGACCCCGCCCCTGGTCCGTCCACCCAGCCCGAGGAACCGCGCCCTGCCCACACCAGTGTTGGAGCGGGTGGCCTTGTCCTGTTCGTAGCCGGAAAACACCAATGTCTCGCCTGGCGCCAGTACGTTGTCGTTGAGGATCATCCGCTGATCCACCTTCGGCAATTGCACCGTGCTGCCACCGGACTCAAAACTCTCCAACTCTGTCAGGTCGTTCTGGATCAGCGTCAGGGACAGATGAATACGGTTGCTCTGAACCAACCTCGGCAACGCATGGATCGAGATCCCTGTATCGATCGTCGCTGTTTCAACGCTGGTAGAGACATTCCCGTTTGAATCGGGCGTTGATGTCGTTTTGCTCACATAGTTTTGCGACCTGGGCAGGGCGATCGGTGCTATGGTGCCGGACTGGGCGATGGTGGAAGCCAGGCGGTAATCGACTACGGAACTGTTTTCTGCAAGCGACTGGAAGTTGATGGATCCAAAGTCGTTTTTGATCGTGGCAATACCATTGCCGGTGATCGCACCAATCGCCCCGGCAATTGCGCCGTGCGTGCCAGAGCCTTCAAGACCAACTGCGAATGTATCGCTCTTGCTGGTATCAATGAAATACACTGCGATCTCGATACCGATCCGGGTCGAATACACCTCCTGGAAATCCGTGATCACCTGTGCCGCCCGCGCCTGCACCGAAGGTGGTCCAAATACTGATACCCGACCCATCGTTTCCCCATAAGTGACCTGGGCCGGTGGCGGTGTCACGGCAGTCAACTGCTCTTTCAGGTCCGCCCAGGCATCGTGTTCCTCAATGCCTCGACTAAAGGTGACGCTGCGATTGCCCTCTGCTCCGCCACTGCCTATCACTCCGCCAACATTGCTGGTCAGGACTGACGTTCCCGTCGGCAGAGACAGCTTGTAGCGCTTTGTGATCATCCGATCGAAGGTGATAGCCTTGCCGTCATAGGACCACGCAATATCCATCCGCGCACCGATCTGGTCGAGCAGCTTGGACAGCGCCCCCTCATGATCCACCCGCATGGTCGTGCCGATCGGGATCTTGATGGGCTCACCATCCGGCCTGGTGTAAACGGTTCGGATGTTCACGGGCATATTCGCCTGCTGCGAAATCCGGTTGGCCAGCGTCTTGATGTCCGCCGGGGACCCGCCCGTTGTAATCTTGATGCTGCGTGCGCCTTCAAGGTTCTTTGGCAGTGGCTTGCCACTCTGCGAGCCGCGTTCTACCTGGACCACTTCTCCGTAGAATGGCCGGTTAACTTCGTGCAATTGACCACGCTGAGCGGCCCTCAGCCGCGCCCGTTCATCTGCCGTGCGCTTGATGGTGCTACTGGACAGCCCATCCGCATCCCGGATGGCATCACAGCCTGTAGAAAGGCCGATGGTCAGGAACAGCGCAATGAGTGTTGGAAACGTGCGCATCAAATGGGCCTCCCGATCCTGACGACCTTGTTGGCGTAAATGCTGATTGGCAAAGGACGGCCGCTACTTTCAAAGCCCCGGATGAGTTCCTTCAGCGCATCCTTGAAACTGCCCTGAAAGACAATCGGAACGATCACCTGCCACTCATCCACCCCGTCTTGTGTCACCTTGTACCCGGCCGTCTTGCCCCAGCGTTCGACCACGTCACTGACATATTCGCCGGGACGTGCCGTCCACACGGGAAGTGGAGCGGGAAGGGGCGAAATCGGAACTGACCCCTTCCCACCGGTCGCACATGGCAATTGGAGGACTTGTCCCGGGAGCAAAGGGGATGAGCCCGACAACCCGTTTGCCTGCGCGATTTCTTTCCAGCGCCTTACGGCCCCGAGTTTTTTGGCCGCAATCCTGCTAAGTGTGTCGCCTTTCACGACAACATAGCGACACTGCGAAGAGATGGTGTCCGGGGCGCCCGGCGGAGGGGTCTTACCGACAGTCGCAGGTTTGGCGTCTGGTTTTACCTTGCTCCAAAAGCCTTTCGGCAGAGGGAATGGCTCGGTGCGTTTGTTTTGAGCGGGGCTCTTGAGGGGCTTTGCCTTCGCCTGGACTGCTTTGCCGTTGGCAACAGCAACCTCAAACGATTGCTTTGGCGGAGAAGACCGCAGCATCGCTCCCGGCTTCTCGACGACATACTGCCGCCAGTCCGGACATTGAATCAGCGGGGCAGATAAAGCCTGACTTGCACCAAGCGCCAGGGGCAGAGTTAGGGGAATGAACCGGAGTCGCTTAAACATCAGCGCGAGAATCTAATATATCTTAAATATTGACTCATTTTCCGTAAATCAGCCATTTTAATAAATCACTTCGCCGCGCAAATCGGGTTTTAGCCGTACTTATCTCATGCTCTTGTTCCGGAGATAAAAGAGTAGAAACCAAGCACGCATTCACCGACTGACACTCCCAGGATAAGCTCTTTAGATAACCTGAAGGTGCGTCACTCAAAGTTATCAACAATAAGAGATTAGCGGCAGGGTGCTGCGCAGGGAAAATACTAGATTTCTATTTTTAGATAGGAAAAATCTATGTTTAATGCGTGGCTTTCGGGAAGAACTTTTTAGCCAGGATTTCATCCTGTTCTGAAGATCGAGCATCAATCAAATCTTCCGGATCTAAAGATAGCGCGCGGCATATCTTCAAAAACACCACAATCGTCATGTTTCCGGATCGCAGCATATTATACCAGATCGCAGGACCATGGCCGGTCGCAGTTCCAATCTTAAATATAGACAGTTTTCTGTGTACTCTTCGTGCTTCGAATATCTTCATAACTTCAGTGGTTTCCGGGTATCTCATCTGGCACCGAAAAAGTAACATCAAACCCATCTGAGATAAGCCAGGTCGGGTGAGTTTCGAGTGCATATGACATCCGGATGAGGTTTTTCAAAAGTAACAGCCGAGTTCCGCCTTCAACCTTCGTAATGTACTGCTGTACAAAACCTGCCCGCTCGTCTATCTCGCGCCGCGATAGACCGAGGTATTCGCGCCTGTCCCGCACATTTCGAGCTACTCTAACCTTTAAATCCTGCTTATGCGGAACAGTTGTGTCGAGCTGAAAACCATCAGATGTGGCACGCTGGTGCCATGAGCCTCTGCAATAGCTTCCAATGTTTCCAGTTTTGGACTGGTTTTACCGTTTTCGATAAAGTTCATCGTAGGCATGGATATGCCAGCCAGTTCGGCCTGTAACAAACCTTTTCCCTTGCGGATCGTATAGCCGAGATTCTTCGCCGTCGACACCGTAGCTGCCTCCCTATTGCAATAGTCGTGCACATTTATCTATTTGACTTAGATTCGTTTTTTGGAATTCGTGGTGATTTGCGAGCGCTTGTTGCCGCTCTATTCTTGTTTCCAAAATTTCTTTTTGTAGAACACGTATCCCCTGTCCAATACTCTCAACATGTCGTAATCCGGCCATCCAAAAAAATTTACGCGCGGATCCGGGTTTGGAAACTACGGCGTTGCGTGACGCGGCAAAAGCAAATTCCCCATCAACACCGCGCCACGCTGTGCTCGAGGGAGCTTCCATAAATTTCGGCCATATTGGGATCGAAAGCCAATACTGATACGCTATGGGGTCATAGCCAATAACTATGGCCGATGTCGCCATCTCTTGCGCGAAGCCTTCACGAGCAACGCCAAAGATTGCCTAGGTGGCCACACAGAGCACGTAACAATATGCCACGCACGTGCTTCGTACACTTTGTTCGATATCGAGCAGTATCCAAGTTGGATCAGCGATGGGCCGAGAAGAACTCATAGGTACACCGCTGGCTCAAGAAGTCTTCGCGATTTTGATGCGGTGATTTTGCAAGGCAATCGGCTAAGCTGACATCAGCTGCGCCGCAAACTGTGTCCAGTTTGGGCTCACTACCACCGTTCTCCGCGACTTGCCTCCACTGGAAGTAAAAGCCCTTACCATACCTTCATTGCACTTTGAGGCTTCGCTCGTGAGCACGTCGTGAACCCGGCGCAAGCCGGACATTAGTAGTACCAGCGACCTAAGGCAGATGAGCGGACCAATCTGCCGTTGGTGTGTTCTGCTCGAACAACCGCTTTGTGAGCTTTGCAAGACTAAAACGCCTTGGGAGGATCGCAGAATCTCGCAGCGAGTATAAGGCAGTGTGGTAATCGCTTATAGTGCGGACACTTATCTAGATTCTGAGAATCGCGGTTCTCCTCGAAGCTACCCGGATCTACTTGTCGGTACGGGAAGCATGATTTTTGTGGTTTGTTTTGGGTTCGCTAGAGTAATAGGTTCTTGAAGCGCTGTTTTTGGGGAGAGTTGCTGTTCTCTAAAAGTCCCGGGTCGCTTGCGTTTGACAACTAGGCAACCCGTTGAATGATTGACATGCATTCACAGTTGGTATGCTATCAACAACCATACCGTTCACAGAATTTTGCGGCAAAGTATCGTGAATTCAATGCAGCTAAACGACTGCAATATGGGAGAAAATAATGAAAAAACAAATGCTCGCGCTTGCGCTGTTGATGACTACGACGTCGTTGGCCAATGCAGAAACCTTGCGTTGGGCGCGCTCGGGGGATGCTTTGACGCTTGACCCGCATTCGCAAAACGAAGGGCCCACGCATACCGTGCGCCACCAGATGTATGAACCTCTGATTATCCGCGATACGTCCGGCGCCTTCGAACCCGCACTGGCCACGGATTGGGCTCCCAACGAGAGTGATCCGAATGTCTGGGTGTTCAATCTGCGTCAAGGTGTGAAGTTCCATGACGGCGCCGATTTCACTGCGGAAGACGTGGTTTTCAGCATCAATCGCGCTAAACAGCCGAACTCGGACATGAAAGAGCTGATCAATTCGATCGTCGAGGTGCGCGCGGTCGATGACCATACGGTCGAGATCGTAACCGATGGTCCGAACCCGATCCTGCCGGCGAACCTGACGGATCTGTTCATCATGGACAAAGTCTGGACCGAGGTGAACAACGCAGTTGACGTTCAGGATTTTGAGGGTGGCGAGATCACCTTTGCGACGACTAATGTGAACGGCACCGGCCCCTACAAACTGGTTAGCCGTGAGCCCGACGTGAAAACTGTGATGGAGCGGAACGAGGATTATTGGGGTCGTGATCAGTTCCCGATGGCGATCAGCGAAATCATCTATACACCGATCCAGAACGATGCCACCCGCGTTGCTGCGATGCTGTCGGGTGAGGTGAATTTCCTTCAGGATATGCCGGTGCAGGATCTGGACCGGGTGAATGCCGTGGATGGGCTGGTCGTCAAACAAGCGCCGCAGAACCGGGTAATCTTTTTTGGCATGAACCAGGGTGGGGACGATATCGAAGCCGATAACGTCGATGGCAAGAACCCGCTTGCCGATGTGCGCGTGCGTCAGGCGATGTCGCAGGCGATCAACCGGGATGCCATCAAACAGGTGGTCATGCGCGGGCAGTCGCAACCTGCCGGGATGATCGCACCACCCTTCGTCAACGGCTGGACGGTCGAGATGGACGGTGAAAGCAGCACGGATGTTGAAGGCGCGAAAGCTTTGTTGGCCGAGGCGGGCTATCCTGACGGTTTCTCGATCCGGCTGGATTGCCCCAATGACCGCTACATCAACGACGAAGGCATCTGTCAGGCCGCGGTCGGGATGCTGGGTCAGATCGGTATTACGGTGAACCTGGATGCCAAGCCCAAGGCGCAGCATTTCCCGCTGATCACAGATGGCAAGACCGATTTCTACATGCTGGGCTGGGGTGTTCCGACCTATGATTCGGAATACATCTTCAACTTCCTGGTTCATGGCCGCGAAAGCGATATCGGCACTTGGAACGGCACCGGCTTCGACAATGATGACCTGGATGCCAAGATCAAATCGCTGGCCTCGAACACAGACCTGATTGCCCGCGATCAAGCCATCGCCGAGATCTGGCGTGTGGTACAGGACGAACAGCTGTACATCCCGATCCACCATCAGGTGCTGAACTGGGGCATGGCCGAAAATCTGGACATCAATGTTGATCCCGAGGATCAGCCAATGGTCAAGCATTTCGGTCTGAACTAACCCGAGTCGCCAGGCCCTGGCCTGCGGGGCCTGGCACCAAAAAGTGGGAGCTATCATGAAACGTCTGACCACTGCCGCGTTGTTGAGCGCGCTTGCCCTACCCGTCGCAGCAGAAGAGTTCACATTTGCCGTCACAACTGACCCGCAAACGATGGACCCGCATGCGGTCAATTCTGCCCCTGTTCTGGGGTTTCTGAACAACATCTACGAAGGGCTTGTCCGTCGGGGCAAGGATATGACCATCGAACCGGCACTGGCCACCAGTTGGGAGACCATTGATGGCGGTGCAGGCTGGCGATTCAAACTGCGCGAAGGTGTGACGTTTCACGACGGGGCCGAATTCAATGCTGATGACGTGATCTTTTCGTATCAGCGGGCCTCGGACGAAAGCTCTGACACGCGCAGCTGGTTTGCTCCGGTCAGCGAGGTGGTGAAGGTTGACGACTATACCGTCGATGTGATGACCACCGCGCCGAATCCGATCTTCCCGGACAGCATTGCCAACTGGATGATCATGGACAGCGGCTGGGCCGAGGCAAATGAGGCCGCGCTTCCTGACAAAGAGGCGGGAAACTACGCCACCCTTAATGCAAATGGTACCGGAGCGTTCCGCGTCACCGCGCGCGAGCCGGGTTTGCGCACAGTGTTAGAGCCTTTCGACAGCTGGTGGGATGAGGCAGAGCACAACCTGACCCGTGCCGAACTGGTTCCGATTCAAAACCCGGCAACCGCGCTGGCGGCGTTGTTGTCCGGTGATGTGGATTTCATCAACCCGGTCCCCATCCAGGACGTGGCCCGGCTGCAAGGCAATTCAGATGTAAAAGTCATTCAGGGGATTGAAGCGCGTGTCATCATGCTGGGCTTTGACCTGAAAGAAGGCGCAAGCGAGGCCGGTCAGGGTGGTTCCGACGTGTTCCGTGATCCGCGAACCCGCAAGGCGGTGGCCAAGGCAGTCAACGTTCCGGCCATCCTGCAAACCATCATGCGCGGCAATGCCGAAGTGGCCAGCCAGTTGGTCAGCCCAGCGATGCGCGGCTATTCGGCAGCCAGTGCAGACCCTTACGCCTACGACCCCGACGGGGCCAAGGCGCTGCTGGCCGAGGCCGGGGCGGAAGGGGCAGAGGTCAGCTTCAAGTGTTCGAACAATCGCTATCTGAACGACGAAGCCGTCTGCCAGGCGATCACCGCCATGCTGACGCAGGCCGGATTGAACGTGACACTGGATGCAATGCCGGTACAGAACTACTGGCCGGAACTGCGGGCCGATAACTTCGATATGTATCTGCTGGGTTGGTCGCCCGGAACGTTTGACGCTGAACATCCCGTGCGCTTTCTCGCTTCGACCCCCAATGAGGAAAAGAAGCTGGGCTCGTGGAATTTCGGCGGATATTCCAACGCGCGCGTGGATGAATTGTTGCCGATGATCCAGTCCGAGATTGATGAGGCCAAACGTCAGGCGATGCTGGATGAGGTCGCAGGTATCCTGCAAGACGAGGTGGCTTATGTGCCCCTTTACGTTCAGCCGCTGGTCTGGGGTGCACGCAGCAATATCGAGTTGACACAACGGCCCGACAATTTCTTCCTTCTGCGCTGGGTGTCGGTCAACTAAATGCTGTCATACATCATCAGGCGCGTGGCCCAATCGGCGCTGGTTCTGTTCGTCGTTGGCCTTGTCGCCTTTTCCATGTTCCGCTTTGTCGGTGACCCGATCGACAACATGTTGGGGCAGGAACGGACCATGGAAGACGTGGAACGTCTGCGCGGCCAGCTGGGCCTCGATCAACCGTTCCCGGTACAATATGTGAAATTCCTGCAAGAGGCAGTGCAGGGCAATTTCGGTGTCAGCTTCCGTCAGGGACGTCCGGTGGCCGAGATTCTGGCCGAACGTGCCCCCGCCACGCTGGAATTGGCGATGGTGTCGGCTGTGTTCGCCATTGTGCTGGGCATCGCTCTGGGCGTTTTCACAGCCATCCGAAGGGGCGGGTTCGCGGCGAACTTCATCATGTCGGCCTCGCTGATCGGGGTGTCCCTGCCGACGTTCCTGATCGGCATTCTGTTGATCTACATCTTCTCGGTCGAACTGGGATGGCTGCCCAGTTTCGGGCGGGGTGAGGTCGTGGATCTGGGTTGGTGGAACACCGGTTTCCTGACGGCCAGCGGGCTTAAAGCCTTGATCCTACCCTCGATCACGCTGGGGCTGTACCAAATGACCCTGATCATGCGGCTGGTGCGTTCTGAGATGCTGGAGGTACTGCGGCAAGACTATATCCGCTTTGCCCGCGCCCGCGGTCTAAGTGACCGAACCATCAACTTCCGCCATGCGCTGAAAAACACCATGGTCCCCGTCATCACCATTATCGGTCTGCAACTGGGGGCTATCATCGCCTTCGCCATCATCACCGAGACGGTGTTCCAGTGGCCGGGCCTTGGCCTTCTGTTCATCAACGCAATCCAGTTCGTGGATATTCCTGTTATGGCAGCTTACCTGATGATGATTTCGGTCATCTTCGTCACCATCAACCTTGCGGTCGACATCCTCTATGCCTTTATCGACCCGCGCCTGAGGGTCAGCGCATGAACCGTGTAAGACGCATTCTGGACAGCGACCAGTTCTACGCCTTTCGCCGGTCGCCAGTGGCTATGGTCTCGGCCACGGTAGCGTTGGTTTTGATTCTCGCCACCATCCTGGCACCGCTGATTGCGCCGACGAACCCTTTTGATCCCTCCAGCCTCGATCTGATGAACGGCTTCACCCCACCGATGGAGCCCAATGCCTTTACCGGAGAAAGCTTCCTGATGGGCACTGACGATCAGGGGCGAGACGTGTTTTCCACGATCCTCTACGGGATGCGGATTTCGCTGTTTGTAGGCGTGGCAGCCGTTCTGTTTGCCATGGTTCTAGGAATCATTCTGGGCCTTCTGTCTGGCTATTTTGGCGGCTGGACCGAAACCATCATCATGCGCACGGCGGATATACAGCTGACCTTCCCGTCGATCCTTCTGGCGATGCTGATCTTTGGCATTGCCAAGGGTATCACGCCCATTGAGTACCGTGACCAGATGGCGATCTGGGTGCTGATCCTTGCCATCGGTCTGTCTGACTGGGTGCAGTTCGCCCGGGTTGTCCGGGGTGCAACGCTGGTCGAGAAGAACAAGGATTACGTCGCCGCCGCGCGCATTATCGGGCAAAGCCCGCTGACCATCATGCTGCGCCACATCCTGCCCAATGTGCTGTCGCCGGTGCTGGTGATTGCCACCATCTCGCTGGCGCTAGCGATCATTGCTGAGGCGACGCTTAGCTTTCTGGGTGTTGGCGCGCCGCCGACACAGCCCTCGCTGGGGACACTCATCCGCATCGGTCAGGGCTTCCTGTTCTCGGGCGAATGGTGGATTCTGTTCTTCCCAGCCTGCACCCTGCTGGCGCTGGCGCTGAGTGTGAACCTGCTGGGCGACTGGCTGCGCGATGTTCTGAACCCGAGGCTGAAATGACCGATCCCGTTTTGTCGATCCGCAATCTGACGGTAGAAATCCCCACCCGCCACGGCATCTTCAAGCCAGTGGAACATGTGACCTATGACCTGCACCCCGGTGAAATCCGGGGGGTTGTTGGGGAAAGCGGCGCGGGTAAGTCTATGACCGGCAATGCCGTGATCGGCCTGCTGGACCCCCCGGCCCATGTGTCCGAGGGGGAGGTTTGGCTGAACGGCCGCCGCATCGACGAACTGGACGCCGAGGACAAGCGCAGGATTCGTGGCAAAGAGATCGGGATGATCTTTCAGGACCCGCTGACCTCACTGAACCCGCTGTTTACTGTCGGTGAGCAGTTGGTCGAGACGATCCAGTTGCACCTTGGCCTGGCTGCGTCAGAGGCGAAGAAACGCGCCATTGCGCTGTTGGACCGGGTATCGATTCCGGACCCGGCAGATCGGTTCAATCAGTACCCCCACCAGTTTTCCGGCGGGATGCGCCAAAGGGTCGTGATCGCGTTGGCCCTGTGTACCGAACCCAGTGTGCTGATTGCAGATGAGCCCACCACGGCGCTGGACGTATCCGTTCAGGCGCAGGTGCTGGATCTGATCAAAGAGCTTGCCAAAGAGCGCCAGGTCGGCGTCATCCTTGTGACGCATGACATGGGCGTAATTGCCGACACCACTGATACGGTCACCGTGATGTATTCCGGCCACGTCGTCGAAAGCGGAACCACCGATCAAATCCTCGGTGCGCCCACGCATGACTATACCAAATCCCTGATCGCCGCCGTGCCGCGCCCGCATACCAAGGTCGAACGCTTCCCAATGGTCAGCTATGGTGAACGTGAAAGAACCTTCAAGATCGACGATCTAGCGGCGCATTGGGACAAGACCGATTTGTCCAAAACTGGCAAGCTGCTGGAAGTCGAGAACATCACCAAGACCTTCTTGCAGAAAGGCGGGCTGCTGCCGTCGCAACGTCAGTATTTCACAGCCGTCGATCAGGTGAGTTTCGATATTCGCGACGGCGAGGTTTTTGGCCTAGTCGGCGAAAGCGGGTCCGGGAAATCCACTGTCGCGCGGATGATCGGCACGCTCTACCCGTTGGATAGTGGTCGCGTGATCTTTGATGGCGAGGACGTTACGGCGATGGGCACGGATGCTCTGCAAGCCTATCGCCGGCAGATTCAAATGATCTTTCAGGATCCGTTTTCAAGCCTCAATCCCCGTATGAGGGTCGGGGATCTTGTAGCCGAGCCGATCCATCACCACCAAATTCTTCCAAAGGCCCAAATCGGCCCGCGCGTACGCGAGTTATTGGACTGGGTTGGTTTGGCAAAGGACGCGTGGCGCAAATACCCCCATGAGTTCTCTGGGGGGCAGCGCCAACGTATATGCATCGCCCGCGCACTTGCAACGCAGCCGCGGTTTTTGATCTGCGACGAACCAACAAGTGCGCTGGACGTCTCGATTCAGGCGCAAATCCTGAACATCCTCAAAGATCTGCAGGATCACCTCGGCTTGACAATGCTCTTCATCAGTCACGATCTTCCGGTCGTACGTCAGATGTGTGACCGGGTCGGCGTGATGCGCCAGGGAAAGCTGGTTGAGGTGCAGGAAACGGCCTCGTTGTTCGCAACTCCAGAGCATCCGTACACAAGGGAACTTTTGGATTTGATGCCCCGGTTAAAGCAGTTGGCGTAATCTTACCGACTTAGTCTTGCATCGGTTTTTTCAGAAGAAATCATTTGAGAGGTGAAGTCGCAAGCAATCAACGGTAGTTAAAACACAGACACTTTCCTGATACGGTTCCGTCGCTAAGCATCGGGTTGATCCTGTAAACCTAAGACTGTCTCAGGTTCCGATTACAAAATTGGGGTATACTGGCGAAACCGACGGACTCTGCGCGTGAGTTGACCTTCGGGATTCATGTTCGCAAACTCAATACCGCCCGACGTGGCCACTTCTGAAGCCAGGGCTTTCGCACTCAACCTACCGAACCCCAACGTAGCAACCCTTTCTTCTGCTGTCTCCGCGAATGACCGCTATGCAGGCTACGAATGCAGAGTATAGACCGAATACCGCAAGCCAGCTAAGAGCTGCATTGGATTTCGGCTTTCAGCGCTTTGCCCTTGTTTGTGTATCGCGCAGAATCCGGGGGTCATGGGCTCACTGCAGCCGTTCTTTATTATCAGCCCAATTGGGAGTTTGAGCCCTGAGTTGCCATCGACAAGGCTTCGGTCCTTTGCAGGTGCAGTACGTCGCGAACCGCACATTCCAGACATTCAAACGAGGTGGCAAATGACGGGAGAGCGGACTCTCGCGGCATCCACCCAAAGGGTCACTGCCGCTTCGTTAGGCAAAACCAAGTGCCATTGACCCAAATCAAGAAACCCACCCGTTGAATAGTGTAGTGCTAAGCAATGCCCGCAGCAACGAACAAGACTGATTTGCTTGCCGCCTTCGATAAGGACTTGGCAAAGCTACGCAAAACGCTCGATGGCGTCGATGAAGCGCGTTCCTGTTTGTCGACCCCTGAAGACCAAACCACGATCAAAGGTGTCATCGCTCACCGCACCCATTGGATGGGCATGTTCCACGTTTGGTACGAAGACGGCGTTGCGGGACGCGAGGTTCATGTGCCAGCCAGGGGCTACAAATGGAACCAACTCAAAGAATACAACGCGTCACTGTATGCGAGAGGCAACGAGACACCTTGGGCGGGCCTGCTCTCGGAATTCGAGTCCGCCTGCGATAAACTGCGTCGATTTATCGAGGCTCAAGACGATGTCACGCTTTACTCCAGTGGTGTGCACCCATGGACCGGTAAATGGTCTCTTGGTCGGTTTGCCGAGGCGTCTGGTCCATCACATTTTCGGTCTGCAAACTCTTACATTCGTAAGGTGCTGCGCACCGCCAGCAGAGGCTAGTTCTACCGTTCACACAGCTTATTATCGAGACTGCAAAACAAACGTGTGCTCGCCCTCGTCATTTTCTGCGACATGACTCAACTGGCAGTTTGAGCCCATAACCGCCATCGCCGAGCCATCTGGATGCTGCGTGTGCAATCGGCAGGTCCAGCCCAAAGCTGCCGTTAGATTTGAGCGTCAGATGAGGACCTTCCGGACATTTGTACCCGCAGCTTTCGCTTATTGAAGTTAGTGCAACGGACGCGTCGAGTGTGTTAACATTGCAATCGGGTTTATTTGCAACCTTAACCGACGGGCGTGGCGGCATGGAATACATTCGAAAGACCGTAAGAAACGCGGCGGTAGGTGTAGGTGTTGCCGACAATCCCACCAACCTGAGCGTTTTGTTGAAACCGGGATGTGCTGCAGCTATCTGGCGCAGACAAACCCCGCCAAGTGTACAAAGCTGGCTTGATCTTCTTGACCCGGATGCTTTGCCACGTGCTCAGGTTAATTTGCCTCAAAATGCAGTGGCGAAAACTATCAGACATATCTGTGATGCATCTGGTTTGCCTGACGGCAAGGAAAGGGAGTGGTTGCAGGATGACATCGCCCTTTTGGCCGGCACTTTTTCGGGTCTGATGTCCGCCAAACACCTTCGGTTACGGTTGGAAACTGTGAAAACCGATGCCTGCCGCGAATTCCACATCGACGCCACAACTGCGCAGCTCGTGTGCACCTATCGGGGCATCGGGACGCAATACGGTATCTCTACGGATGGGAGGGAACCTAAACGCGTCTTCACTGTGCCAACCGGGTCACCATTTCTACTTCGCGGAACGCTTTGGACCGGACAACCACCGTCTGGACTGCTACATCGCTCGCCACCTATCGAAGGCAGTGGAGAAACCCGCCTTGTCCTCATCTTGGACCCCGTGCGGGAACCGGATCAAGAAGCATAAACTGAAACTCCGGGGAAAGACGTTTGGGCAGGAGACTGAACGCTATCGACATGATTGCGGCATCTAGGGTCAGGATGCATTGAATCTCGGTGCGCTAAATAATTCACGGCTCCCAAAACGGAGCGATGACATGAGCGATCTTTATTGGCTAACCGACGAGCAGATGGCCAAGCTCGTCCCATTTTTTCCGAAGTCGCACAGCAAGTCCCGGGTTGATTACAAATGGGCGTTGAGTGGGATTATCCTCATCAATCGCAATGGCTTGCGCTGGTGAGATACCCCTGGCGACTACGGGTCTCACAAGACGCTTTACCGCCGATGGAAGCGTTGGAGCAAGAAAGGCATCTTCGCACGGATCATGGCTGGTCTGGCCGCCGAGCACGGCGAAGAGAAGACAGTTTTGATTGACGCGACCTATATAAAAGCACACCGCACTGCGACCAGTATGGCCGCTAAGAAAGGGGGCGTGACCGCCTGATCGGTAGAACCAAAGGTGGCATGAATACAAAGCTGCATGCCATCTATGATAGCCAAGGGCGCCCGCTCAACCTGTTCGTTACCGCCGGGCAAGTCAGTAATTACATCGGAGCTCGGGCTTTGCTCAGTAGTATCCCAAAGGTAGACTGGCTGCTCGGTGATCGCGGTTATGACGCCGATTGGTTCCGAGGCGCGCTGAAAGACAAAGGGATACGTGCCTGCATCCCCGGGCGAAAGCAACGCAAGACGCCGGTCAAGTACGACAAGCGCAGATACAAGCGGAGAAACCACATCAAGATCATGTTTGGCAGACTCAAGGATTGGAGGCGTGTGGCGACACGCTATGACCGTTGTCCCAAAGTCTTCCTCTCAGCCATCGCACTCGCGGCAACCGTCATCTACTGGTTATGATTCCTGACCCTAGTCTCCAAAACCTGAAGAGCCCTCTGGCAGACACTTTCATGCAATGTCTATACCCATCGTTGGCTAAACGAAAACTAGATCGCTGATTGGGTAGCCCTGCAGAATCCGCCAAAATCACAAACTCGTCTTACCTCTCCAATTCTGCACTCAGCGGGGATCGACCCCGACTCAACCTTCAACGCGAACATTACTATTTGTGCAAATAATAGTCCTTACGTGCATCAATAAGATTTGAATCTTTCTGAAGGCTAGACATTTGTTTTTTAAACTGTGTAAGTCAATAAATAAGTACGATGTATGACTTGGCTTTTGATGCTGAATCAAGAGAAGTCAGCGAATGTATAGTGAGTATCTCTTTTATAAAACGGTGGATCTAAAAAGCTTCCATCACGGGCTGGCTTCACTCTATTTACACCTGAGTGAGCGTTGAGGGTTATCGCGATGAAGAATTTAGGTGTTATCGATCGTAAGGACTTTTTGAAGCTAATGGGTAGCCGTTTGGAGGATAATGGCTGGTCGATATATGGGATGTTCACAGAGCCAAGACCCAACACTGATTTTGGTAGCAGGGAACTCTCTTCTTGTTTCTCTATCGAAGCAATAAACCAGATGAAGTAATCGACAGATCGATAAAGGAAACAAATTAGCATGCTTAAGTTTCGATCTGTGACGTTTAGAATACCTGTTTTGGTAAAACACTGAATGTCACACATTGACCTAAGTGTTCCGGGGTGAGGCATGACACTTGATCTTAAAACACATTTAGCGATGCAAACCGAGCGCATTGAAGTGAGACTAGATGACCTTCTGAGAGGATCTGATCTTACTAATTGGATAAAACGCCCACCGAGACTATTGGCCGCGATGCGATACGGCGTCCTGAATGGTGGTAAGAGACTAAGGCCTTTATTGATCTTGGAGTGTACAGCACTTTTGGGCCGCGTGGATAAAGGCGTACTGGACGCAGCTTGCGCACTGGAGCTCATTCATTGTTATTCCCTTGTGCATGACGATCTACCGGCGATGGACGATGATGATTTGCGCAGAGGACGGCCGACCGTTCACAGAGTTTACGATGAGGCAACTGCAATCTTAGCAGGTGATGCGCTCCTGACGCTCGCGTTTGATATTATCGCTGACGAAGCTGTTCATCCGGATGCCGCCGTACGTCTACGTGTTTCTCGGGAGCTTTCAAAAGCGGCTGGTAGCAATGGTATGGTGGGTGGGCAGATGCTCGACCTTCAAGCAGAGTATAGCGATAAGACGGAAGTCGAGATTCGCGAGTTTCAAGCTATGAAGACCGGTTCGCTGCTGCGATACGCCTGTCGAACTGGTGCTATTTTGGCGAACGCAACAGATGACGATATTAGTCGATTGACCCAGTTCGGAGAGACAATCGGAATAGCGTTTCAGATAGTAGATGATCTTCTGGATATCGTTGCAAGTCCGAAAGAGTTGGGCAAGGCGACAGGCAAGGACAAGAAAGCGGGAAAGGCAACACTTGTTGGACTTTGGGGGATCAAAAGGTCTCGCAGAGAACTCAATCGACTTTTGGTTGACGCCGAAGGCCTTCTGGCGCCGTTTGGAGCTAGAGCAGAAACACTCAACGCTATCGCGAGTTACATTACCAATCGATCATGCTGACAGAAGTGCCAGCCGCTGATTTCAATGAGATCGTACATAGCAAACGAGCCCAAACACGAATGTGACCTTTGGCGGCTCCGTAGGTTCTAGTTGGGAAAAGCGTAACTCACGATCTGAACATTTATAGAAGAAAATCGAAAATTGGAGGTGAGTAAATCTGATCAACATCATGAACCTAAATGTGTTTTCATACTTACCGACATACCAACGGCATCATACGCAAGGGAGAAGGTTTTGACGAATTTTGAGACGTGCGACGGCGATATGACAATGGCTAAAAACCGGACGACTGAACCAAAACCCTTCACACCGATCCCGACTCAATGGGTCGGTCCGATTGAAATTACCGGGGAGCATGTCGAAGGGCAGATCAGTGTTCCTCTCGCGACCTTTGAAGCACCGCTTTGGCCCTCTACGGCACGCGGAGCTCGAGTTTCGCAGCGTTCGGGTGGAATTCGTTGCACATTGGTCGACGAACGGATGTCGCGATCGATCATGCTGAGGGCCCAAAACGGAGCAGCTGCTCAATTAACTTGGCAGGCACTTTCTGAGCGTAAGGAAGAGATTTCAGAAGTTATCAAAAAAACTGGACGTTTTGTTCAGCTGCTTTCAATGAACCGCCAGATAATAGGGAACCTCATCTATATTCGAATGGAGTGTATTACCGGAGATGCTTCCGGCCACAACATGGTTACGAAAGCAGCCGATGCAGCAATTGAATGGATTCTACAACAATACCCAGAGCTCGACTATGCAAGTATTTCTGGAAACTACTGTTGCGACAAGAAAAACTCTGCCGTGAACGGTATTCTTGGCCGCGGAAAATACGTAATTTCCGAGATCGAAATTCCTCGAGAAATCGTCGTTCGTATGTTGCGTACAACACCTGAAAAGATGGTTCGGCTCAATGTAGAAAAGAACCTGATTGGAGGGACCGTTGCAGGATCGTTGCGCAGTGCCAACGCTCATTTTGCAAACATGCTTTTGGCTTTCTACCTGGCAACCGGTCAGGACGCGGCAAATATCGTCGAGGGTAGCCAGGGGATTGTTCATTGCGAGGCTCGAAATGAAGCGCTCTACTTTTCTTGCACACTGCCCAATCTGATCGTTGGATCTGTAGGCAATGGCAAGAGCAACCCACAAGTCGAAGCTCACCTAAAACGTATCGGTTGCCGCGAAGAAAGAATACCCGGTGACAATGCTCGCAGGCTTGCCTGTGTTTGCGCTGCAACCGTTCTTTGTGGCGAACTATCGCTGATGGCAGCCCAAACCAACCCTGGCGAGTTAATGCGAGCACACATCAAGATGGAGCGCGCATGACTGATCATCTCCCAGATCGTAGTGTCTCTGGCCGTAAGCACGACCATTTAAGTATTATTGCTAAAGATACGGGTGTCGAGCGCCATACAGGCGACTTTAGCAGCTTGCGTTTATGTCATCGAGCAATGCCTGAACTTAATCTGGATGACATCCAAACGCAGGTGGGGTTCCTCGGTAAGAGGCTTAGCTTTCCGCTTCTCATTTCTTCGATGACTGGCGGGGAGGGGGAAAATTTAAGAACAATTAACAAGAACCTAGCTGAAGCAGCAGAAGCTACAGAGGTAGCGATGGCAGTCGGCTCTCAGCGCGTAATGTTTACCAACAATCATGCTCGATCAAGTTTTGAACTACGCGAGTTTGCACCCAAAACTGTTCTGATTTCAAATATGGGTGCCGTTCAACTGAATACCGGTATTGGCCTTGAAGAGTGTACCGAAGCGGTTGAGGTCTTAGGTGCAGACGGGCTTTATCTTCACTTGAACCCCTTACAAGAAGCGGTGCAACCCGAAGGCGACAGGGATTTTTCTGGTCTTGGAGCGGCAATCGCTGAACTGGTTCCAGACTTGCCGGTACCTGTATTGCTAAAAGAGGTTGGTTCTGGCCTTTCTGCCCCCGATATCAGGTTGGGACTTGACGCTGGTATTCGTCATTTTGACGTCGCCGGGCGAGGAGGAACTTCCTGGAGCAGGATTGAGTACCATCGCAGGGCATCGGAATCAGACGACCTCGGCTTGGTATTTCAAGATTGGGGTTTAACAACGATTGAGGCTCTACGTGCCGCACGGCCAATCCTGAAGAGCAGTCAGCAGAAAACAACGCTGATAGCCAGTGGTGGAATTCGCTCAGGCATCGACATAGCAAAATCTATCATTTTAGGGGCTGATTTGTGCGGTCTCGCGGCACCATTTCTTTCAGCCGCTCAGATATCGCGCGATGCAGTGATTGATAAGATCGAGCAACTAAAACGCGAATTTCGTACTGCGATGTTTTTACTTGGTTGTGCGGATTGTGCTGACTTAAAGAAAAACGGGAGGTTTCTAAAATGACCAGCCAAGCAACAAATGTGAAGGTGGGAATAGCTGCTCTGAGTTTTTTTGTGCCTGGGTCCTATCTTGGACTAGAAACGTTGGCCGAACGTCATGGAATCCATCCTGATAAGTTTAAAGTTGGTCTTGGGCAAAAAAAGATAGCCTTGACAGGCTTCGATGAGGACGTTGTTACTCTGGCGGCTGAAGCAGCCCGTCCAATACTTGATGCCGAAGGCGTCGACGGGATCGACACACTTCTCTTTGCAACCGAAACTGGAATTGATCAGTCAAAATCTGCAGGGATTTACGTTCATAGACTATTGAATTTACCTCCAAATTGCAGAACTGTTGAGCTCAAACAAGCATGCTATTCGGCAACGGCGGGACTTCAAATGGCGTGTGCGTATGTGACGAGGCAGCCCGAAAAAAAAGTATTGGTGGTTGCCTCTGATGTATCGCGCTATGATTTGAACAGTTCAGCAGAAGCAACCCAGGGGTGTGGTGCGGTGGCCATGCTCGTATCTGCTGACCCAAAACTTCTAGCAATCGACCCGATAGCTGGTTGTTTTACAGAAGATATAATGGACTTCTGGAGGCCAAACTATCGTAAGACACCTTTGGTCGATGGTAAGTTTTCAACTCTTCGCTATCTCAACGCACTTAAACAGTGTTGGAACGATTACCAAGACAACGGGGGTAGAGCTTACGAGGAGTTTGTCCAATTCTGTTACCATCTACCATTTTCGCGAATGGGTGAAAAAGGCCACCGCCATCTTGCCAAATTGGCTAATGGCGATCCAAATCTAGACCGATGCAAGGCTGGCATGGTCTATAATCGCGAAGTCGGGAATTGTTATGCTGCGTCGCTCTATATGGGGTTGGCATCAGCCTTGGAAAACACAGAAATTGATCTGACGGGTAGACCAATCGGTCTTTACAGTTATGGCTCGGGTGCAGTTGCGGAATTCTTCGCCGGCGAGGTACAGCCCGGTTACGCGGATCATCTATTGACGGCCCGACATAAGGCACTCTTAGCGGAGCGTACCGCAGTCAGCTATGATACCTATCTTGCTCTTAGAGAAGTGCCCGACCCACAAGATGGGAGCAGTGTTGAAATGCCCCGGTTGGCCAAGGGTCAGTATAGATTGGCGAAGATTGATGAACACAAACGTCATTACGTCAATGCTTTCAATTAACACTCCCCGAGCACATGCTCCTGGCAAAGTAATCTTGTCAGGAGACCACTCGGTGGTGTTCGGAGCTCCGGTACTCGCGGTATCGATTGCTCGCTACACTGAAGTGTGGTTGAACCCAATCCGCGGTTGTAGTGGACTGTTCACTGCTTTCAAGCAAGTTTCATCTGGTGAGTTTTATCCATTTGCAATGCTGGATGAATTCAAACAGAGACTTGATCGCCGGTTTGAGCAGTTTGTGGCCGGCGAGTTGCCGGTTCAAAACATTCTACAGCGGCCCGACGAGTTGGCAATGTATGCTGTGACATTGTTCCTGCAACAATTGTCGAAGCCCAAAGTTCGTAAAAACCATCAAATACCTATTTCGGGAACACTGAGAAGCCGTTCATCATTGCCATTGGGGGCGGGGATGGGTTCGTCGGCGGCGATAATCGCGGCAATATTCGCCCTTTACGAAAGCCTGTTCAATGAAATTGTATCGCCCCAAGAGCGCGTTGAGCGAATTCGTTTTTGTGAGCGTCTGCAACATGGACACGGTAGCGCTGTTGATGCCGCCACCGTCGTTTACGGCGGGGTGATTAGGGTGGATGGCGATCGGGTGAGTCGCCCGAACATTCCGCAGCACCACGCGTTGTGGACAGGCGATGGCTGGTACTGGGTTTTCCATGGAACACCTGCGAGCGCCACGGGAGAATGCGTAGAGGCGGTGCGCCGATTTCACGAAAAAGACGTGGCATTGTGGCAAGAGTTCAACGATTGCACCAACACCCTGCAGTCAAATCTTGAAGCAAGCGTGAGCCCGATAAAGACATTGCGTCACAATCACCGTCTTTTGGTTCGAATAGGAGTGGTACCATCTGCGACGCAAAACTTTGTGAATGCTGTGGAAAGAATTGGGGGCGCCGCAAAGGTTTGCGGTGCCGGATCAATAAAAGGAGAGCAAGGGGGGATGGTTTTAGTCTACATGGAGGATGAAGATGCCATGAACGCGCTTATGACTGATCATGGAAACCTCTGTTGGGCGCCGCTAAGGGTTTGCGCTTTAGGGGCAGCGCATGGCGCAGCTCCATGAGCTACACCACCATCCGGGTTTCTGCCCCTGGTTCGATCATGATCACAGGTGAACATGCCGTCGTTTACGGATACCCTTCTATCGTTTGTGCAATAGACCAAAGGATCACCGTCGAGGCGTTACCTTTGACCGAAAGACGAGTGGAAATCGTTTCAGACATAGGTCCACCCATGACGTTGCCACTTGAGTTTGTTTCTAAGGGTGGCAGATATCGTTTCATTCTCAGTGCCGTTGAGTTTTTTAGTAACCGTTTAAAACATGGGGTGCGTCTAACCATTTCATCTAAGATCGACCCTTCCTTGGGTTTGGGATCTTCGGCTGCCGTGACGATCGCTAGCTTAGCGGCTCTGGCTACAATGGTAGGCGAGGATTTGGGGCAATCACTGTACACCAAGGCACTAACTATTGTTAGACGAAACGAAGGACGCGGGAGTGGTGCAGATTTAGCGGCGAGCATCTTTGGCGGCATGCTTGCCTATAAGCTTCCAACTGAATTGTTAGACAAAGTTCCGGCGGGAGAAATATCGGCGGAGATAACCCAACTACCTACACCTCCGATTCTAAGCCTGTGTCATAGTGGCTATAAAACTCCAACACCGGTCGTGCTTGCCAAGGTTGCGCGATCTATGGTTGGGAGAGAGGCAGCGTTTGAAGTTCTTTACCAGCGGATGGGCCAAGCTGCCGCTGACGCAATTGTTTTCGCAAAAAAACAAGATTGGTTAGCCTTTGGCGCTGCCATTTCAGAATATCAAGGCATGATGGAAGAACTTGATGTTTCAGACCCAACCCTTGGAAAGATAGTGGGTGATGCACTCGCTTGCCCAGCAACCATTGGTGCAAAGATATCTGGTTCCGGACTTGGTGATTGTGTCCTAGCGGTAGGTGCCGTTCCTATCGGTTTTTTTCAAGTAACCGCAACGTCGGAGGGACTGCGCATTGATGATTGATCCGGTTCAAGTGATTTTTAACGGTTTGCTACCAAGTAGTTTGCCACATCCAGAACCTTGTGAAGCCTATGCACCTAGCAACATTGCACTATCAAAGTACTGGGGCAAACGAGACCAGATTTTGAATCTGCCGCTAAACAGTTCACTATCTATTTCTCTTGGGAACCTGGGGAGCACGACCCGAGTGTCTGCAGCGGCTGATGGTGCCGACGGTGTTTGGCTCGATGGTGAGAAACTTTCCAATCAAAGCAGTTTTGCGAGGAAAGCATTAAAATTCGTAGATCTGTTTCGCCGCGGTCAGGATTTACCGTTACATATTGTCACCAAAAATACTATCCCGACTGCAGCAGGACTGGCATCATCGGCATCTGGGTTCGCTGCCTTAACTCGAGCAATCTGCGGGGCATTCAAGCTTGATATCCCCGATACGCAACTCAGCATGATTTCCCGTTTTGGTAGCGGTAGTGCAACTCGGTCCATGTGGCATGGTTTTGTACGTTGGGATCGGGGAATTAGAGCTGACGGGACCGACTGTCTTGCTCGTCGACTACAGTACGATTGGCCAGAGTTCCGAATAGCGATCATACCTGTCGATACGTCGATCAAAATGATGCCATCAAGCGATGGGATGCGGCACACTATGGCAACATCACCGCTCTTTGAGACCTGGCCGAAACGTGCCGAAGCTGATTGTACTCGAGTGTACAAGGCTATTGCTACCCGTGACTTTACAACGCTTGGTGAGACCGTGGAAGCAAACGCACTATCAATGCATGCAACGATGCTAGCGTCCAGGCCGGTCCTGAATTACTTAAAACCAACGAGTTGGGCGTTCCTGGAAACTATCTGGAATGCTCGGAAAGAAGGAATTGAAATTTATGCCACAATGGATGCCGGGGCTAATATTAAGGTAATTTTTCTGGAATCGGCCAGAACACATATCGAGACACTGTTCCCACAGGGTTTGGTTATCAATCCTTTTGTTGAGCAATCCCAAGAAAGCTGTTTGACCAAGTAACTGCATTAAGATCCGAGTGTGTCGCAACCATGCGGAACGGCCGGTATTGACGAATTGCTAGAAACAGCTAATCCGGCGATCTCGTCCGGAGTAACCAGTGCAAGTCTGGTGTTCGATTCCAAGGTTTGATGGTGTCGTGTAGATCTGAAAGAAGCTCTTCAGGATCTTTTGGTAGATGCGTTTAATTGCTTTCAATAATGTGGGTCGCGTACGCAATTCAAATTGATGTCGCGAGCGTAGATGAAAATCCGACGGGGTAATGCCATGGCGATCGCATTCACTCTCATCGAAACCCCAAAACTGAACGACGTCGACCCCCAAGCTTGGCTCACTAGGGTCTTTACCTAAATTACCAACCACAACGCTCGTCTCGACGAGCTCCTTCCCTGGCGTTACGCTGCTTGAGCAGCGTAACAGGGCGGGTTCAACGGACGGACACCGTCATTCTGATTGGATATCGAAGCAATTGCCCATCAACAGAATTCGCCCTTTTGTGCAGTCAGTGCAGTCAGTGCAGTTTGTTGCATCTGAAACTTGATTTCGAATAAAACCTTCAGACCATCGGACTACTATCTGCGATGAGTCGGCGTTGCGCCGTACCTTTGGCTTTCAAAAGACCAATCAAGATTTCCCTGTATCCAAAACTTCAAGCCTTCGATATATGACTGCAGATCAATATCAATCTGTGTGGAAAACTGTGGCACCTGATCTATCAAAGCTGCAAAACGCTCCATTTCAGTGTCGTGCATGACAACTGCTTTGTCGGTTGCTTGTTGCAGGCTGATTTGGCGCTCATTGCTCAGAGCAATAACTAAGTTATGCATGTCACCGTTCTTTACTTCTTTTTCTAGAGACACAATATCGTTGCTCCAACAAACAAGATTGTTTGTGCTTAGACTTAGGTTACTAACGACCGGGTGACAAAGTACGTTCTCTGGTAGGTTCAGTTGCCCAACAAACTCAATAATAGACAAGCAGGGGTATACAGCGCCTGAATCAAGCCGCTTAAGCAGGTAAGTATTAGTGTCCGGAACTATACCGGCTTTGCGATTGGATGCCTCCCAAATACATGCCAAGAAGTAATCGTCATGTTGCTGCGTCAACCGCTCTAACCAGTCAGGGTTCACTTTAGGTCGGATGCGTGCCCATAGATCATGCCAAGCTTGAAGCATCTGATTATCATCCTGTGCCGCGCCACCTCTCATGATGTTCAGAAGAAGGGGGCGACATTCAGTTAGACGTTCTGTTTCGCGTCCCTGTTCTGCTTCATCGTTCTGATCGTCAAATAAGAATATCCAACTGACCCAATCAGAAATCCATTGCAAATCAACAAGAGAAGCATTTGGGTAGCAGCGCGCCATGCAGCGGGTCCACCCTTGCCTCCTAACCCGATCCTCCTCGACCTTACTACAAACAATACCGTAACGAACCAGCCAGTCTATCGTGCCATCTTGAGCTGGCTTTTCGAAAGGGTTTAAATTTGAGGGATAAGGGCTCGCTAAGACCGGGCAGCTTACTAACATTTCTCCACTCACTTTTCATGTTTAGGTGTTCGATTGAATTGTGTTGGCGCCTAATGACGGAGATCTGTTGAGGGCAGGCAACTATTCGCAGAGCGAGGTCAGAGAGTTTGGCTACACCTTTTAACGCGTGAAAATTTGGGCAACTGACATTGTAGTCCTAAGCCTGCCTAGCTTCGTACCTGCGCATTAGCCCTCAACGCGGCACCAAATGCGCGATTGCGCCTTTATCTTCGTTCAAACGGGATACGCCTTCGGGTGCAGTGCGAGCCCGACGTATACAGCTGTTACTACATACATTGCGGAAGTGAGTGTTCCCCAAGTGAGGTTCATGGCTACGAAATGGAGGGATATCCCTTCAAAGTGGCTATAGAGTACGAAATCAAACGTCCCGTATGTAGCTAAACCGAGTATGGCACCGGAACGAACTACCTCCGCCCGGGCTGCCGGAAAGACCGCGAAAAAGCTTAAAGAAAAAAAGTAGATTTTAAGTAAAATAGAAATCCAGCCTCTTAGTGGGTTGTGACGCATATTCAATAGTTGTGCTTCGTGCCAGCTGGAAACGGCTTTTCGAAAAGCCATATTGGCAACAGAATATGATAGAAAGACCGTTATATATAAGGTGATTTTCTTCATAATGACACCTAAGAGCTGTTTTCTCCAGTAATTAGAAGATGGAGATATTCAAACTCTTATGCAGCAATGAATCCTTGTGTCATTGTGCAGTTTGTTTTCTCTGCGTGCAGCAGGGTGGGATTGGATATAGTTTGTGACCAAAGATCAGGGTATTGCCAAGTTGTCTGGTTTTACGAAGACGACTAATGGCAATGCGTGAACATTCCATCCGGTATGCCGCGCCTGAAGGGCTCTCGCCACCCTCTTGAAGTCATTGCCCGCGCCGTTTGGGCATACCACCGGTTTGCCTTGAACACTGCGGAGGTCGAAGACCTCCTAGCGGAACGGGATGTCATCGTGAGCCGGCAAGCTCAGAGGTTTTCGTCCGCGCATGACCAATTCAACCTGATACTTCGCCCCCCCCGCTATCAACTCACCAAAACCTCATACCGCCACATTCGCAACAACGCGTTCAACCTCTGGGTCAGTTACACTGCCTAACTGGTGAAATAGCCCTACCTTTTCTATTGCTTTACAATTGGCCGTCAACAACTTGGCAATACCCTTCGAACCACTCCAAAGTTTGCGCCAAAGCCCTCTCAGGTCGTTATTGAAGGTGAAAGGATTTAGAACTCGTCACGCGGCACAATCGTATCGTGTTCCTCAATTTGCAGGATCAGATCAGGCCCACGGCGAAATACGGCCTGAAAACCCTCTACGGCTAGATCCAGCCAGTTATGGCCTGTGAAGGCGACCAATCTCGTAACGCCGTGATTGACAAAACTGATAGTACCAACCTCAAATTCATCAATCAGATGAACATCGACGTCTTCTTTTATGGATGACAACGCGGTCTCCCGATCAAGTGACTGCCGAAAGTACATTGAGGTCAGCTGATGCCCCGTTTGGGAGTGCAATCGAGTGTTATTCAACGCTTGAAGAAGCGCCGTGCCGCCACTCCGGGGACGCCCAAATACTAGGACGGAAATTGGGTTTTGAAGAAAAGTCACGAGGTGCTGAACGGTGCCCCGTGTTGTCATTGGTTTCATCTCTGGATTGCTTTCTGTACTCGTATTTTCGTTGACAGTGAGGTGATCTCTCGGCGAATTACCCATGGCGGGAGAAGTTCGCGCATTTGTGCGCTGGACAGATTTTTCAGTCCGAAAAATGGCCTCACACCCTCCCGCCAATCACATCACGACTTGTCCTTGTCGTCATTTCTTTCGGAATCAGGAGAAGAAGCCGAAGCAATTGACTTAGATCATCGGTAGAAACCGCGCCCCGGACACTCGCCGGATATACGGTGTCGCTTTGCACCACCATCGCGTTTGCAAAGCCTTCATAGGCGTCCTGGCCCTCAAGAGCTTTCAAAATCAATGCAGCTTTTGCGGTAAACACAGAGGCTTCACGCAGAACCGGAAGTTCGAGGATGATCATCTGAAGATCCGGTACGTGTCGTTTTAGTTGAGCGACGGTCGGATGGATGCGACGACAATAGCGACCGGTAAAGCGCGTTACGGCTAGCCTCGTGCTATGAGTTAGCCTCATCCGCAGAGGTTTCTGGGAAGTTAACCTCACAGACACCAATTCCGCCTTCCAACAATGGAACTGAAATGAGCGTTGCCCCGAGCTTCGCAGCCAAGCCGACTACACCCCTTGATGTCTTGAGAAGTCTTGGTCCCGTACTCCGACGTGAGCAGAGTACACTTCGAACGACCTGACCACTCAAGGTCTCCCGAACGAAAATCCACCACTCGCCCCTTACTTCTTCTGAGGTACGGTTGGCAGATGAGATGCACTCGATCTCTAGGATTCCACCGTTTTCCAGCGCCTCTTTGAATTCGTATTCCATGTAAACTGGAAGATTGCGCCTTCTCATTGATTGTGGACTCCCCTCTTGTTGGAGAGTCACTACTAAGATGCAAGGGCGATATGAAGTGTACTGTTTCCATTATGTCGTACATGTGGCAATCTGACAGATAGGTCTAATATATATTTTGGGCGAGGTATAATTTTACTTTTTGTGATAATAGTAAACTGATAGGTTGTGCATCACTTCACATCTTGTCGATGCAGCCAAGGTCGTTCATCCTTGGCTGCATCGGAGGGCCCTCAATCGGCGCTCACGAGCTTCGCCAGTTGGCGGCAACGAGGTTTTAGAGGTCTACCGCCCCGGCGCTGCTGATGCTTGCATCTTAGCACCATGTTAATTCATTGATATAATACTATATATCTATATATTAATAGGTAAAAACTATGAACAGGCCCGTCGCAATTATCTTGTGCGGACGGCGCCTGCACAGCAACGGTAAGTGTGTTTAAACGTTTCATTAAAGAAGCGGGCTAGCCTTGGGTAGCATCTGACGAAGCCAGGTGCATTGCACTATTTCGCGCGATACGAAACAATTTAGTGCATCGATGTTCTGATATGCTTCCCTGTTGCTAACAGCATCAATTCACCAGTTTGATTGACCACAATCCGACGGTTTGGTATTGCCCAGATTAACAGATAACACCGACGAAGGAAAAAACACTGGGCTGACGGGCACGATTTGACTGGTTTCTTACTTCTGCAGTGAAACAACGCTGCGCCCTTACATCTGTATATCCACAAAGAAAACAGGCGTAGATGCGGATACCATCCGAACTCGTTGTATCCCCAGACACCAATCAAGAATCCAGGTGGTGTTCCGAGAGCTATAGCAAGACGGTGCGCTGTCGCGAAGCTGGGTCGCGAAACCATGTAATCTAAATACGGTAGATCAACATTCGGAAGACCCGGACTTCAGCTGAAAGGCACAAAACCGTGACTCGCCCAAACCACTCACAAGAACGCTTGTGAAAAAACTCTGATAAAAACATTTTTTGCTTAGTACAACTTACAAGATTGCTCTGCCATGAGTAGGAAAACGACCGAGACTTCCCTTTCAACTAAGTTTGAACTGCTCGGGAACATAGAGGATGCGGGCAAGACCCTGTCCCTTAACAACCTTGCCCGCCGCTGTTCGGCGAAGTGTGGAATGGATGATACCCCAATACCGCTTCCCTTCCATCGCCGGATACCATTTGCCCAGATCCGCGTCATGCCAGAGGTAATGAAGCAGGTTGGTCAAAGTCAGCTTGCGTGGAGTTTCTTTTGCTTTCGTGGGTTTGTTACCAGTCAGTTCCGGCATCGCGCGGGATTTACCCATTTTCTTCAGGGCAAAACCCACTTTCAGCGTTGTTGTCCCGTCTTCAGGGGATTCCGTGATCGCGGATCCCTGTATCTGCACCAATCCGGACAGTTCTTCTGGCGCCTGATAGGACGTGCAGTCCGGCGCGTGGGTCGGACCGCTTTCAGGCATCCACTTGACGATAAAACGTCCCCCGACCGCTGCGATATACATCTCCGGATAAGGGGATAGGCAACGGCCTCGACGCGCGCTCCCTGGCGATGGGCGCTCGCAAGGGCGGCTTGACCTCAGGCGTGTCGATCTTAAGCGGTTCATTCCACAGATGGAGACTCAAGGGCTTGGCCTCCTTTTGTGGAGGCTCGGTTCCTCTGCGGAACATCCCGTTCCTGTAGAGGGATCGCAGTCTTCAATCCAGTAGCAGGGTTCAGAAAACCCATACGCTACAAGGATGGCTTCAATATCCGGAATTGAGCAGAGCAGCTGATAACGATCTGCGATTGCTATCCAGGAACGAACAAGTTCACCTGCAATAATCTTGAATGACTTACCTGATCTTCCAGATTGCAGAAGATAGTAATCCGCCCACGGCGACCAATTCGGATCCGCCACGCCGGCCTACGCCAGGCACGGCGATGTTGGTGAATGGATTGGGACAGTGCGATCAGGCATCGTTGGCCCCTTGGCCGTCTGCACGACCCGCGTTTTTGTGCGACGGCTGTCGGGAATTTGTTGACGATGACCGGTCATGTCATGGCCTCAGAATCTGAATTAGCGTCGGAGGTATCAGACTTCACAGATTGAACTACGGGAACAACAACGTAAGGCCATGGTTTACGCGCGTTCAACGCCCGCCGACGTAAGACACCGGTTTGTAACGGCGAACCAGCCCAAGCCCAAGCTTTGTCATCGGTGGGGTGTTCACCGGATACGTGTAGATATTTATGGCTTACTGGATCATAGAGGCGAACACGGTTCATTGTCACGCCCCCAGTATCTCGTTGACTGATCTGTGCTCGCTGCTACCATCATAGGCTTCAATGCTTTCTTGTATCTCGACATCCGTATCCTGCTGGACGCTTTCCTTGCGATCGAGATACGCTAGGACCCGGGACGATGCGGCCGTGTTCTGCTGTGCCTGTATCACCGTCAGGGTGCGCAGTTCGACCAGCTGCCGGGCAACCGAAGAAGAGAACTCATTGGAGACCTGCAACGGCTTCAAGTTGCCATCCATCCCGGAGAATCCGCCGGAGATCTGATCGAGTAACTGGGCCTCAGATTCGACATCCTCAAATGTCAGCCCGACCTGCTGCAGACCCGCAGAGGGTTTTCTGTCGAGCACCACCCAGAAACAGTTGCCGTTCCAGAACCCGCCAAAATCGATGGCCAGACTATCCAGATGAGCCTCGAACGCTGCTGGTTCTAGGCTTTCTGTGTCCAGCCCTAATACAGCCCATGCACAAAAAAAACTGCCGTCTTTGCACCCCAGCACATCTGCCGCGAGCATGCTCGACCAGTTCAAAACGTGAAAGAGGTTCTTTGCGACAGGCGCAAACCCTAGACAATTCAGAGCGTCCGGAAACAGCATTACAACTCTTGACCCTGAAACCTATTGATCCGACGTTGCACCGGTGCCGGTACAATCAGTTGCGGCTCTGCCAGCGTCCGAGCCCGGATAGGTAAAGCTCAGAACAGATGTGCTCTCCGCATTGTCGATGACGAGGCTAAGCTCATAAATACGCTTGTCGGTAAATATGATGGCATTGGCCGGCCTGGTGTTTGATCTGGGTTTGAATCCGACGTGCGAATGCGGAACCAGATAATGATCTATGGGGGACAACATCCTCCAGTAAGCCGCGCTCGATAGCCCGGTGTTGATGATGTGCTCATCACATTCGAGCTTGACCAGACAGATCGTTGATGGGTTGCAAGCAAGCGTTTTAACTGTCCCGTCGTAGGCTTCGACCCGGTGTTCCAACTGGCGAAGGTCAAAGGAGCTCGCCGGATCTGTTTCTCTGTTCTCCTGGGCCATCATCGGAGTGGTTCCGACGACACAAGCTGCGACCATCGTGGCCTGTGTCAGTTTGCAAGAACTGGAGGTGAGGCGAAGATCAGGATTGGTACTCATAAGTTTACTTTCTGTTGCGTGGCTGCGTTCCGACTTCAGTTTCTGATGAGTTCAGGAGATGTTCCTGCACTTGCGGTACTCTGTGGGAAGGTGCCGAGCACGTTCCGGTCATCATTGCGCTGATGTTGTCCGCGATCATTGTACAGGTTGGGTTCGGAGTGACGCCCTCCGGCGTGCTGGTTGGAATTGTTGGTTTTCTGGGGTAGATGAAGTATTTGCGCCGTCGCTGTAAGTAACCCTGTGTATTTCCGGATCATGTGGAAACGAATGCTGCAGCTGACACGGGACCGCAGGCTGCCGAGACGCGAACTCTTGTTCCGGCCCGCGTTTTTGCAGCAGACCTCAAACTGATGCGCCATCATCATGCCGCCCTCTTGTTGCGGGGTAATGGAGTAAATGTATTGAGCAGTTCCCTGCGATCTGCCGGGGCAAGCTCGCACAGACGGGACAGGACAGTGTGTACGCGGCGTACCTCGAACCCTGCGAGATGACAGACTTCCCGAAAGTCAGCATCCGGGTATGGCCCGACCCAGTTCTCGGCACCCTTGCGATTGAGTTGCTTGCAGGGATGGTCGTTGCAGAGATCCCGAATGGCTATCATCACAACTGATTGCCAAAGTCGTTTCGATGATATCGGATCAGTCATCTTGCACCTCGCGGAAAAGAGGCCTGATCTCAGGGAAAAGACTGAGGTATTCTTCAAAGCATTGGTGTGCAGACTTGAGATGGTCATGATCACGATAGTTTGCTGTTTTGTGCGCCGGACCACCTATTAGGTATTCTAAATCATCGTACCGATATCGAAAGCTGCGACTGTAGATATTCGGGCCGGTTACCGTAGGGCATCCGCGCGTGGCTCCGATCATGATCTCGACAAGGGCGTCCGTGTCAGGTGTGGTTGTTATTGATTTCATCGCGAACACCCTCTCTGTAGAGTGTGGTGGTCGAAAATTATCCAGGTGACACCAAGTGTGACGCTGACAACTGCGATGGGGCCGCCGAAGATCACAACCCCTCCGAGGAGCAACAAGTCGAAGTCAGTACTGATTTCTTCTGCCGTACCAAAGCTGATGTCGAAGCCAGCTATCCTGCAGCAAAACACCAACAGAATTGTTAAACCACCGGACAGTGCCGTAGGGAAGAGGCTGATGATCCGTTTTCCCTTGGGCCGTAATCTGGCTCGTGTGTAGCTCAGGTGCGTGGCAATCATCAGGATGCCATAAACTCCCAGAGCAGCCAACGCGCCGTTTACCCCGGCGAGCAAACCAATGGCGCCCATCAGCCAGTTGTTCCCCTGCCCCAACGCATTTGCGCTGCACGCAAAGCGAACAACTACCGAGGCAATGAGCCAGATGAACGCACCGCACAACATATCGATGACGGACACATCCAGCAGGACGTTCAGGCATATTCCATTCAGCGTTACAGCGCCCAATGCCCTATAGCTGATCTCGAACCAACGGACATCTTCGACGATCAGAATAAGTGTGAACAGGCTAAGCGCTGCGACAAACAGGATCATCACACCGAGCCGCCACTGAACTGCACCGTCAGCAAGCCGGGAGATGCCGACAAAAAGACCGGCGCGCAATCGGGGTTTTCGTTTGTGCCTTCTTCGGGGCACTTCGATTTCATTTGCATATGATCTCTTTTCTTCGGAAAAACCTTTCCACGCTTCTGACTCGCAAGTCAGGAGCTTTAGGGTATGCTTGGTGTTGAAAAGGATTCAGGAACGCGGTCCTGAACTCGATTATCGTCCGATAGATTGCGATCTCAGTGGGACGGTTCGGTTTATGTAGCTCCTGTTTTTGGGTCCTTTTCTCCTTCTTCCGTTACATAACTTGTTTCGAAAACCTGCTGTGACAGCCTTCATTCCCCGTCGCAGTAGCTGCTAATCAGCGCCTCACAGCGTGCAGATGCCGCAATCTTATCGATGCAGTCCTGCCGGTCCCGAGCGAGCAACCAAGGATAGCTTCGACCAGTGTCACCGCCAGAAGCAGCCGATTGGGCAGCGTCTCGCTTTTCGTCCGGAGTCCAGTCCCCGCCCCTGTTCCCGGGCCACCTCGGCGGCCGTCTCCAGCTGGTTCTGCAACGGCGAACCAAAATCGCGGCCAGATCAGATCTAGATCGTCTGTCATGGATCTAATTCCGGGGTTTGCTGCATCAGGCTTTTCCGGGATGCCCAACACCTGTCGAGCCTGTCCTGGTAACTGTCCACGGTTCGGATCGCCGAACTGACGGTTTGTATTACGATCGTAAAGCTGACGGCCACCACGATCGCGACGACCACAGTCAGAATAAAATTCAAACGCCTGAGGCGACGAGAGGCCGGGTCGTGACCTTCAAGCGAAAGTATGTCGTGGTTATCATTGGTGTCGTTCATTTTGCGTCTCCCCATTTAAGATCCGCTTTCTGAACCGCGCTCATGCGCTGGGACAGTTCACCATGCTTGCGCACCGCATCCCCGTCATCGTTCAAAGGTGCGACGATCGTCTGATCTTTCGCTGACAGCTGACCATCGCGTATCAAGCGCTTGCAGAGCAATGGCCCCAGCATCTGCTTGATCAGCAGCCGGATCAGTCCGGGTTCGGCCAGTTCTTCCGCCGGCACACCCATGGTTGGCATCCGGCGCAGAATCCGGTGGGCGCAATCCACGTGCAGTGTTGTATAAAGCTGATGCCCAGACAGAATAAACTGCAGGGCCTCCCGGCCAAGCACTCCGTCGGGTATCTTCGTGATAATCACAGGGGTTTCCTTAAGGAACGCCAGGCCTTCGATCTCAGAGTATCCAGTTTATTGATCTCACCGTCGTCCCAGTAGAGCGTCGTCAGGCTATTTGAGCCGGGTTCCGTCTCCACATCTGCCGCAGCCGCAACAAACCCGATTGCATTGACCTGCAAGATCTGTTCCAGCGGAAGACCGATCATAAAACGACTCCCGTCCGGCAATTCCATCATCTTGCCGGTACTCTCACCCAGACGGGCCATAATGCTCCCGGTCTCCTCTGGCCCGGCCCGGAGGGCGGAACCGAGACAAGCGGGCACTACTATGGCAGCCAGAGCAGGATATTGCAGGTGGAAACCTCGCATTAGTTGCCCTCGCTCGGGTCGTGTTGCAGCAATTTCCCATAGAACCGGAAGGTTTGTTTGGTGTTGACCTGTACGTCGGAGCTTTCGGCCGAGGGGGAGCTCGGAAGAATGTCCCAGACAGAGGCCGGAAGGTGGGCCTGCAGATGATCGATGCCGTTTTCCCACCAGCGGCGCTTACCAGCGAGATAGGTGGTCAGTTCCCCGGTTTGGCCGCCATAGCGCAGAAGTTGGTATGCGGTGTCCCCTCTCGTGTCGACAAATCGCTTAAGCGGATAGCGCATCTTGAAGTCAAACACATAGCCGGAATAGGCCCGTATTCCCTGACCATTGGTTTCTCTCGTACTGCTATCGGTGATATAAGCATGCTCTTTCCCATCAGCGCCATGCCAGGCGACCGCTGCATACCCGTCCTTCTCCATATATTGCCCGTCCCACCAGGTGGTCACCCGGGGTGTATTGGCCAGCAACGGGCGCGCTTGTTCGGCTGCGATATTCTGGAACATCTCCCCACGCTTGTAGTCAATGCGTTTGGACACCTCGTTCTCTGTCAGGGCCGACGTGGTGTCACCAAAAGCAAGTAGCGCGGCGAGCGTGGGTCTGAGTTGAAACATCTCGTTCCCAGACCCCTCTGACTCAGCCCGGAGGCTGGAGCCGAGACAGGCGGACACCAGAAATGCGGCCAGGGCCGGATATTGCAGGCGGGAGGCTCGCATCAGTTTCCGCCGCCCTGAACACCACCACCCGAGGTATTCAGATTGGGCATCCCAATGCGCACAACGCTGTTGGAATAAATACTGATCGGGAGCGGGCGTCCGCTGCCTTCAAATCCACCGATCAACTCTTTGAGGGCATCTTTGAAAGAACCACGGACGTAGATAGGAACGGTTACCTCCGATTCATCGATGCCAACCTGTTGATAGGTGTAATCGGCCGATTGTGACCATCTCTTGATGACATTGGTGACATATTCGCCGGAACGTGCCGTCCATAAGGGAAGGGGCGTTACTGCCCGCATAGACCCCTTCCCGGCGGTTGCGCAAGGCAATTGGAGGACTTGCCCCGGGTTCAAGGGAGAGGAACCCGATAGCTCATTTGCCCGCGCAATTTCTTTCCAGCGCTTTGCTGACCCCAGTATTTTGGCCGCAATGTTGATAAGTGTGTCACCCTCTACGACAACATAGCGACATTGCGGAGAGACAGCGATTTTGCCATCTGGAGCTGGTGTCTTAACAAAAGTCGCTGGTCTGGAAGGCGGCTTTGCTCCAAAAAACCTTTCGGCAGAGAGGTTTGGATTGGTGCGTTCGTTTTGAGCGAGATCGAAAGCGACCCTCTTGTGGGGTTTTGCCTTCGCCTGGACTGCTTTGCCATTGGCAACAGCAACCTCAAACAACTGTATTGGCGAAGAAGACCTCAGCGGCACCCCTGTCCCCTCGACAGCATATTGCTGCCAGCCTGGACATTGAATCAGCGGGGCAGACAAAACCTGACCTGCAGCAAGTGTCTGAGGCAAGGTGAATAAAATGAACTGAAGTCTCTTGAACACTGGTGTTTTCACTTCACTGTTTAATTATTCACTCATCGAGTAGAAACTCGCGAGTCTTTGAACAAAGGCCTTATTGCCAACTCGGGTTGTGGCTGGGCTTTGCCTTGCCCCCCGACCGAGACTTCTAGGTCTCTGTAATTGATCGCGTAGGAATGCACCCTATCGAAGCCCGTGTACCCAACCTTAGAACCAGTTGACTGTACTGGGAAAATATTAGGTTTCTATGCTTTGATTGATACAGCCTATGGTGGGCGCTACCTGCCAAAAACACGCCGAATATAGGGGTCGATTCCCTTAGGTTCAGGCCTTCCGCAACGGTGCCTCTGAGGTCAAGCAGTTTTAGGCAAGACCAATTGGTCCGCCATAGCCGTCTTGCCTTTGTTTAAAGGCCCTTCACGTTCGCCGGCGCAAACTTCGCAAGGCACTCGCCGAAGGCCCACGATGAAGGAGCTTGAAAAGCCTTGCACTGTTGTGCTCGGCGTAGAAGTCGATACCGCAGCCCGATTAGGCTCCGCTCGATTGGAAAAATGACCGGTCAACTCTAGCTTGGGTCCGTGTTCGGAGAGTTGATGCCCTGATTGCCTGTTACAGATCGGCTAGTTGGACGGTTACTCAAAATACCTGACGACGGGCTTTGGTATTTCAAAGTAATTCAAATACGACTTGCGCCCTAAGTTGACAGGTTAGAAATGCCGTGAGTAACTCAGCCCGAATTCCATTGTTTGACCTGAAATGTCATCATTTTCGTAGCGCGAAATCAACCTAAAGTCGCTGTCGCGTTGATCCCCGATCCGAAGCCCGAAGTCAGATTGGAGCGTTGTCCTTTCATAATTTCGGATTGGAGAGAGACTACGTGCCGACAACATTATTTGCACACGGTCATCTATTCGCGCTATCGCGCCAATACTGAAGCCTGCCCTGACGGTATGTTGTCCAGTATCTAGTCGACCTTCAACCATTCCATATAGCGCTGTGTTTGGTGTCGGCGCAAAGGCGTGTCCATAGCCGAACTCAGCTAGTGCAACTAAATTTCCATCTTTGGCGAGTGTCCGGCTTTCGGTTCCAAACCGCAGCCTCCAAGATGGTTTGTATTCGTAAGGGAGCCGACTCTTGCGCGTCGAAATCGCGGTGATCTGCAGTGCGTCAAACCTCCGGAGTCGCGCTGTTCCACCCCGCAAGATGAAACTCACATCTCCCATAGAAAGTTCGGAGAATGGCGCCTCACCCGCCGAGAGTGAAAGAAAGTCGGTTAGAACCGGTCGTAGACGCAATTCAACACCACCACCTAGGCGGTTGTTGTTGAGATAAGTGATCTGCGCCGTTGAGGTGCGATGTCCTTCATGTGGCGGGCGGGTATCAGCGCTCAATCCAATGCCGGTATCTCCTGCTGGCAGTCTTATCCGTTGCAAAAGGAACGCTCTGTCAAGGGATACAACGTCTTCAATTGCATCACCATTTTCATCCTGCGAACGTATCATTGTAATGTAGAGTAGACCGGCTTCGACAACCTCGGCACGATCTTTGTCTGATATATTGGAACGTCCAAAGTAAGGCGCAGGCACGTAGGGTTGATCGGTATTTAACGCAGAGCGAACGGATAACTCCAATGCCACCTGTTGCTCACCATCTAAGGCTTCATATGCACTCAGGAATCTAGTGGTCGGAGCGTGTATCCTCTCGATGTTGGCGATCAGCGGTAACCCATTGGAGCCTTGCATCGTATCGAGATCGACGAAAACGTCGAGAGGTAGTGCCCATGGCTTTCCCTGAAAATTGATATCCTGTTCAGTGACCAATGCAATTAGCTCGGCAAAGCGGTATGCACAGTTTTCTGAAAGAAAATAGTAGGTGTTCTCCTGCTGGTAGAGCTCCCAACTACTCGCAATCAACAGTTCTAACTGATCTTGCGTCAGGTTCAGCTCATATTTCCACAGGTCTCGATCCTGATTTTGCACATAGTTACCAAGCTGTGCATAATACTCAACGTTTGTGTATGTAGATGAATAGCCGCCAAACAGCCCTTTGACGACATAAACTGCAGCATTTTCGTTTTTGGGGAAAACTGCACCATAGTTGAGTGATCTATCCAACAAGCTGTTGCGGCCTGTCTGGCGCGGCGTATTTCCACTAAATGTAGCGTTGGTAGTGAATTTAAGCAGGATATGACCATAAAATGTTGCTGGATCACCCAAACTTCCAGAGGCAAAGATGAGCGTTGCACCGGTAATCCTACCATATCCTGACCATTCTTCGTAATTGGGACACGACAGGTCCGGCAAATCATCCACGTTTAAGACCCTTTGTAAGTATAAGACGCGTGCAGGGAAGCGGCAGACGGCATGTGCATTTTGATCATCTGGCACTGGCTCATAAACTGCATCTATCAGAGCCAGGAGCTCCGCTTCTGGGTCCTGGTGTCCGCGGGCGGTCAGAAAGAAGTCGCCAGAATGAATATCGCTGCGGGGCGATGTGCGTGAAACGTCGTATTGTAGAAGACTGAGCCACAGAGGATCATTGGCATTGCCATTAAGTTGGGTGGTCTCCTTCAGTGAACTGGGAGATGCATTACCAGCTTGCCAGGCAAATGCTAGGCAAGATACCAGAAAAAACACCGACAATTTGATTGAACGCAAGAACTACTCCTCCAAACGTATAATCAGGCGGCCGCAGCCGCCTGATCTTGATCAATCATGGGGTTACTGCTTGATCAGAAGGTTTCGCAACTACCTGAATAGTTTACTCGCACAACGTCACGCAAACTAAGGAAGTATGCTTCCGCTTTTGCGCTGTCGTCTTTAGCTGCGTATTCAGCATCCGTTAACCGTGCAGCGAATCTGTCACGAACATCAGCGAGAAGCGCTGGTTGAATGGCTGGATCACAGTTGATCCCGTCCATCAGTGTTTGCAAGTATTCACCTTCGCCGACAACTGTTTCGCGTGAAATGTGATCATACCCGCGCGCTACAAAGGCTGCGACTTGAACCGTCGAACCTTGGCACTCTTCGGGACTAGACAGGGCGGAACTCACCGCTGTTGTTCCCAAGTCCCAAATAATATTCGAGATTGCAGATGCAGCGCCATTATCAGGGAAAACCATGGCGCCGATACCACACTCTTGCCACGGATTGACATTTGCATCGCCCATACCTTGTGCATTCGCTAGCGAAGTATAAGGAGCGAAGGCTACGATGGCACACATTATCATTGCATTTAGTTTATTCAAAGTACTCTCCGTTCGTAGGTGTTATTGCTATTTCGTCTTCATTTTAGTCGGGCGTGCATGTATCCCCCTAGTTTTTGGGTTATTGATTTGGCGTTACTCAAAAAGGGTTCCTGCGCGAATCTGTGTTTGGAAATCCTGACGTTGCGTGACGCGACTAGATAAAAACTCCTATCCACACCGCGCCACGCTGTATCCGAGGTGGTTCGTTAGATTTCAGCGATATTGAGTTCGAAAGCCAATACCGATGTGCTATTGCTGAATAGCCAATAGCTATCGTGAGTGTAGCCATATTAACTTCTACCCTGCCGAGGAATGCTGATGTTCAAGTTTCAAGCTGCTTGAGTAGCGACATTCCAGGCGTAAAGAAGGGGCATAGAAGCAATTGTTAGAAAATTGCTGCATCTTGTCACGATCGCTCTCCTGAGCATAGCAAATGGACATTTGTTATGCACTCGTGGAACAAGGCATCAACTGGCGTAATTGAACATCTAGGCTCGATCACGACAATACTGCCAAATAAGATTGTTTACACAGACGTCTTTTAGCGCTCTCACAACGCTTGAATCTGCGGCAGGAACACGCAAACAGCCATCGGCAATAGACGGTCTGTGAACTAAATAAAAATTATCTATCGAGAAGGAACGCGAGATAAGCATAACTGGCACGCTGGAAGCAGCATTACGAAATGAAACAAGCTGCTCAACAACAGTATCGAAACCCGTCACACCGCCGAATGCGTCAAAATCTATGCAAAGCAGTCCCCAACGCTCCGGAGCATCAAGAATGATCAGCATCGCGTCTTTGAGGCTTTGGCTGTCACTGATTTTAAAGCCCGCCTCAGTGAATGAGTTTCTGATGTCGCACGCCTCCTTTGTTCCGCCCGCGACAAACATGACCTGAGATCCCTGGTACAATCCAAGAGTGGTATTACCCTGACCTCTATGAACAAGCCATTCCAATTCACCCAGAAAATGTTGATCCAATTCGTCCAGTTCACCACTCACACCGCCTTCTGACAGAAACTCCGGAGTCTCCTTACGATCTGAATCTGCTCTAAGGGTGATCAACTTATGGAAAGCCAAGGGCAGAAGGAGCGAAACTACAGCACCACCAATAACGTAGCAGACCATTGCTGCAATAATCCCGTACCCCGCAGAAAACGCTAAGCAAGCCCCAGCAACACCAGTAAGGACGCCAGCCAGAATTGTCGGCAGCAAAGGCAAATCCCGCTCTTGCTTAGAGAATGAGGCAGACAGGGGATCCTCTTCCCACTTTCTAACGTAGGCCATTTTTACCACACACCTTCATTAGCTTCGCGCACAAACACATCACTTTAATTGAAGATTTTTCCTCCATGACGCCGCATGCCTCATCTAGAATTCGATATTGCAAATATCCCACGACATCGCGCGGAAGCGCCAATTCCCAGTTTCTATTTAACGATAGATTTTGACTATGGTTTGAGGGTGTGAACCCAGACAGAACCTTCAATTGCGCTCCACGAGCAATTGCTAAAAGACATCACACGATGCACTCATCTGCTGAAATGTGTCTCGACAGTTCTTGAGTGAAACCCCGAATTTCGGGGCGTACAGGTTGGTGGGCATACCGAAGCGCAACCACGTGACGTTCGAAATCAGCATCCTCAATGGTCAGTGAGACAAATTCCTTGCTCCTTGGAACTGCCGTCTCGGGTAAGATCACAAACCCCCTCCCCAACCGCACCAGCTCCAAAAGCCAATCAACACGGTTGGAACGATGGGTGAAGTTCATTGTATTTCCGCGATCTGCGCAAAAGCTAAACAAGACTTCTCGCATGTCGCAGTCAACTCTGGCCAGCGCCTCGTTACCCGCTAACACATCCAAGTTCACGGTTTTCCTTTGACTAATCGGGTGTGTGCTGGAAACGACAACTCGGTAGGTTTCACTGTATAGTGGCTCTGCCTGATAAAGTTCAGATGCAGCATCGGCATTTGTAATGGCGATATCAAAACGGCCTTCCCGAAGGCCGTTCAGCAGCGCATTTTGTTTGTCGATAATGATCTCGAAATTAATCTCCGGTGCGCGAGCCTGATACCGCGCTATCGCGTTTGCTATCTTGAATTGCCCGATGCCTTCACTAACTCCGACACTGATGGGAATACCTTCGAGACGCACGTAACGTTTGGCATCTACCATCGCTTTTTGAGTCTGCTGCAACACCTCTTTTAAGTAAGGGAGAACGACGGCGCCTAGCGGAGTCAAGCTACATCCGGCACGATCGCGCAGAAACAATCTACCACCCAACCTATCCTCCAGCTTCCTGATGGCTGTTGTAAGCGAAGGTTGAGAAACATTCATAGCCCGCGCTGCGTGAGTGAAGTTTCGATATTCAACAACTGCCAAAAAATATCGAATTTGATTCATTTCCATGAATTGTATGCGCTCTCTCTTTGGCGATGCCAGTGAATCATTCGCACAAGAGATAGCTACATTAACGATAGTTATTGGCTATATTATGATAGCACACCAGTATTGGCTTTCGAGCTCGATATGGTCGATGTTTTGTCGAGACCCCCTCGGGCAGTGGCGTGACGCGGCGACGTGAGTGGGCTCTGATTCTAGCCGCGTCATGCAACTCCGAGATTTCTAATCCCAGGTCCCCACTGGGAATTCTGCTGGAGTGACGCCAAGCCAATGAGCCAAGAATTAAAGGCTAGACTCTAGCTCGGGCGACAATCTTTAAGGATGGAAATAAAAACTAAGAAGAAGTGAATTCGAATGATCGTAATTCTTGCTATCATCGGAACCAATCAAGAAGTGACAAAAATGGCTCCGGTTGTAGACACTCTCAAACACCACGGATGAGATTGAAAGTATTACCTGCTCGTCGGCGCAGCCTCCACATTAGCTTGTCTGACTTCAGCGCAATGGGATGATTTAGAACAATTTGATAAGAGAGGATTTCTGGCTCATCGTAACCGCTAAGGAGTGCAGATGAGAGAAATCCAGAACACGTAAGAGCCACGGTCAGAAAGTCGTCAAGGACATTCGACGGAAGAGAAGATCAAGATCGTACTGGACGGCCTAAAGGGTGAAGACAGCATTGCCGAGCTGTGTCGCGGAGAAGGTATCGTCCAAAGTCTGAATCTCAGCTGTTCCAAGGAGTTCCTTGAAGCAAGCAAGAAGCGCCTGCGGGTGACGCGGCACGTGCTGCGACTTTCACCTACCTGAAGGTCATTGGCTGGGGCTAGTTCGATCTCAGCACGATCCTGGACGACTGCAGCCGCTACAACATTGTTTGAAAACTCTGCACAACGATGAAGGCAACAGATGTGACGGATACGCTGGATTTGATACTGCAAGCTTCGGGTTGTGATCAGGCACAGTCCGCGGTTGCCAAGTGATAACTACTCCAGTTACGTCTCAGGTGAACTGGCAGAATGGTTGGAAGATCAACAGATGGGTCATATGCGGGGCGCGCCTTATCATCCGCAAACCCAAGGTAAGGTCGAACGCTGGCACCAGACCCTCAAAAACTACATCCTGTTAGGAAACTACTATCTACCAGGTGATTTTCAGCTGCAGATCAATGTCTTCGTCGAGCACTACAACCAACAACGCTACCATGAGAGCCTTCAGAACCTTACGCCCGCTGACGTTTACTTCGGGTGTGGACAAGCCATTCTGAAACAACAGGAAAGGATCAAAGAAAGACAATCGAAACGCGACGCTTGCTTCATCACAAGTCAGCCGCATAATCCAACCAATCAGATGAGCCAGTTCCTCTCTTAGCTCTCAGGCCCATAAACGCAGAACTACTGCTTCGTTCTGTACACAGTCCGCCGGGCCAAGAATGCCAAGGGTTGTGACCCCAGATTTTCAACCGCCATCAGTTCAATCTAGCTTGCTTCACTGACCATTGCGATGCCCCATTGAGCATTTGCCAGCTACGGTACGGTGGCGACTGCCAAAACCCCGAGAGTTTTCTTTGACGTGGTAACCATGTCGATCTCCTTGGGTTAAATCTCCTGAGCTTGACAATCAATTTGATTGCGCGCCGAGATCCCACGTTCGATTGTCTATGTGTCCATTCTTCATACATCGGTGGTCGAATTCGAACACTATGTGATACTCGTGTAATAGCTGTTGACCGTTCAGCTTGTAGTTGTATCATTAGTGGTAGTACGTACCAACAGCGGTCAGTCACTTCATGGAAATGAATCAAATTCGTTACTTTCTGGCTGTATGCGAACACGGTAATTTCACCCATGCGTCGCAAGCTATGAATGTGTCTCAACCTTCACTTACGACAGCAATCAAAAAACTGGAAAATGAACTTGGTGGACCGCTTCTCTTGCGGGATCGAGCGGGATGCCGTCTGACCCCACTCGGAGCAATTGTACACCCAAGGTTGCAGGAGGCGTTGCAGCAAACACATCAGGCGCAGGTTGAAGCAGCGCGCCATGTGCGTTTGAAGCGCGTACCAATTGGTATTGGTGTTGGTGAAACGATCGGGCAGTCTAAAATATCGGAGGCGATTGAACGTTATCGGAATCGCAACCCGAAGGCGGACATCGAACTGATTGTTGATAGCCATACGGCGTTGCTCGAGGGGCTTCGGGAGGGTCGCTTCGATATCGCAGTGACGGTTGCGCAAGCTTCTGAAGAGATTTTTCAGATTGATACACTTTACGAAGAACGTTACTGCGCCGTCGTTTCAACCGAACATCCTCTTAGCCAACATGAAACAGTAGCTCTGAATATGTTAGCCGGTAATGATATGCTGGATCGACTCAATTGTGAAATGCGTGAATTCATGCGCACCACCAGCGCGGAGCGCGGTTGTAAGCTTTATGCCGCTTATCGTTCAAACCGTGTCGATTGGCTGCTTGAACTCGCAAGGAACGGAACGGGGTTTTTGGTTCTACCAGAAACCGCCATCCCGAACGAGGAAGGGCTTGTCAAACTTTCAATTGAAGATGTCCAAATTCATCGCCAAGTGGCTGCACTACGCTGCCGCTTTCAACCTTCACGTCCCGAAGCGCATGACCTAGTTCGAGAGTTGATGAAGGTCTCATGAAGCGAGACGTTTGAGGGATCAAACGAACGAATGCCGCCAAAACTTCTTTTAAAACCCACGACTTATACTCAGAACTTCGGTAACGGGGCCACCCCGGTCAAGTATGGACGTGCCCTGGCACGGGATTTGCCCTAAACATCCCACCCATCAACTAACTTCCATCATACACTAGGCATTTAATGTCCCAGAAGAACGAATAAATGTCCCAAGAATCTTACGGCTTGCTATTATTGTCTTTTGATCAGGAGTTTGTGAGCCCGTATATATGGATCAAAGCCGGTAATGAGAGGTGTAACATGGCACATACAGGCAAACGAGGCCGCCCCAAAGGCAGCAGAACAAACGACTATAGACAACAGCTGCAAGCAGTGGCGGATGTCTTAGTTAGGAATCCAGGCTCTTCAAACAGGAAGGCTTTTTTGAAGGCCATAGAGCTTCACGGACGGGTTGGGCACTCTGATAACGCCAATCTTAAAGCACTGCAACGCAGATGGAAGGTGAGCGCCGAACGCGAGAAACACCTGGAAGAAGCCCGTGAGAGACAGATTGAGAGGCGCCGTTTGCCGCAGATACATGTCCCTGGCGACGGATCGGATGGATTTTTGGCGGCAGCTCGGTTGGGTGAGTTGGCCGACGCATTCCGCAATCCATTGAAAGATGCGATGGCAGGGTTTGCTCACTTCGAAGCACTTCAGGAGATCCAGCGGGTATCTCAGATACATAGTCAGATGGAGCGCGTCGTTGACCAATTTAGCAGCCTACGCGGCGAAAACAGTCCGCTCGCAAACACGCTCAGAATACTAGAACGCGAGCAAGCGATGATCAGGAGCATGGGTTTAAGTGGGATAAGGTATTGATATTTGCGATTAGGACGAGATGGAAGCTCACAAGATCTTGAAACTGATCCCCCCCAAAAAAAGAAACCCGTTACCTGACGGTAACGGGTTCATTTTCTCGCGACTAAGAGGGAAGACGCTGTAACGCCCGCGAACCTCAGAGCCATTTGGTCTATAGATAGTGTGTAGGCCAATAAGTGTCAATATATGGTAACAAGACGCCCGATGCCCTACACCTTCACGCCCGCCCAAATCAATGATCTTGAAGCGGTGTTGTCCCCACCCAGGTTCGGAACCTATTTACACGAAACTGGCGGTGATCGACATCGAGCAATGGAACTCTATTGCTGGAACACTGACGTGTCAGCCGCCTTCTACGTCATGCTTCAGTATTGCGAGCTGGCGATCCGGAACGGCGCTGTTGAGGCAATAGAATCGGAGTTTGGACCAAATTGGCATTGGAACCTTGGCTTTCGCCATTCCCTGCCGAAACACAAAGGCAAGAAGAACTATCAGCCGGCAGAAGACCTGAAGACCTGCACCAACAAACATCCAACGGCAGGTAAGGTCGTGGCAGATCTGAAATTTGTTTTTTGGCACGGGAGGAAGGTCTGATCAGCGGTTATCGCGTCGTCAGCGCTCCAGATCTGCAGCCTTAGCACCTTCCTCTATTAGCTGAGTAAACCACTTCGGCTGCGCTCCCCTACCCGACCAGGTCTGACTGGGATCATTGGGGTTTCTGTACTTTGCGCCTTGCGGCTTTTCAGCGCCGATTTCGTCCAGACTGAATCCCATCTTTGCCGCCGCTTCCTGTGCTGCGCGCAACGCCTCCTCTCTCTCTCTTTGTTCTACGGCATGAACCGCTTTTTCAACAGAAACTCTAAGCTTTTGAAGATCCGCTCGGCTTACCGTTCTGACGTCAACTGCAGTCTCTTCCTCAACGACAGGTTTCACGCCGTAACCCAGTTCTTCCAGACCCGCGAGAAGTTCCTCTTCGGAAATGTCATCGGCATCTTTTTTCTTCGGCTCTTGCTGTGATGGCTCAGCCTCGACTGGAGCCCTCATCTTCTCCAGTACACTTGTCAGGCGTTTCGTGGTCTCTGCCACGTCATTCATAGTTTCTGTCAAGCGCTGTAGTTCTGCTTCATTCGAAGTCACATCTGTTGGCGTGCCTTCCTCGGCGCTGTCGTTGACATCTTCTGGCACCTGTTGGCCCTCAAGGAACTTGGCCCGCCAGCCAAAGAACACAAAGGCGATCGGCGGAATCGCCATCACGGCCGCCATAATGGCAGCTACCGTCGTGAGGTTGTTCCACTCAAACATCTCGCAGTCCTAGAAACAGAATGACGCCCAGTACCATTATACCTAGTCCGAACGCAGAGGTCCAAAAGCGTATGACAACGGTCGGGTCGTTCAATGGTTCAATGTACCCGGCTGCAAAAATGCCAAACCCTATGATCGAGTACATGTTGATCGCGTACTTCAGACGCTCATTGTAAATCTTGTCTGATAATGTGGCCATGATAATCGCTAATGTTTGAACTCACCCATCCTAGCACCCCCTAATTAGGTGGCAAGGCTTTCAAATGGCCACCAATAACCGCCTTCGCTGCAAGGAAACGACTGTCTCAGGGCATTTCGCACAAATACAAAGGCAGGTCAGCGCTCATCCGGGTTACCGGCCAGATAAGACCTGACGGCGTCGGTTGTCCGCCTGTGGTTTGGTTTGTTCCAATGGGCCAAGGAAACGGCCCATTGGCTGTGACATCAACACCCGTACCCCTGACGCTCGGGGGAAACAAGCGCAGCAGACCGCCCCAGCGGGCCGCTCAGCCAATCATGATAATGCCAGGGTCCGGGGGGGGTGAGCGGGCGTGCCCATGCGCCCTGCCCTGTCAAAAACACTCAATGTGAGCCGCGCGCCTCGCGCGGATCTCCACTGACCTACTGCAAAAGCCGAAGCGTAGCTGAGGGGATGGTCGTTACCCTTTGGGCCGAAACATGATGGAGTGGACGCCTCCTCCCCAAACGGCATCGCAATGTGCCAAGGTAGCGGTGTCAAAACGACTACAAGAGGAGACGTCCACTCCATCATGTTTCGGCGTTATGCGGAACAATAGTGGAACGCAGTTCAGCTTGACGGCAACCCGATCTCTAGTCAATTTGCCCATTCGTTTGGAGGGTATTGTATTGGAACGAGAATTTCTGACCGTCTGGAGCCTGTCTTACGCTGATATTGAGTTTTTACACAGCTATCGGCACGCAATGCGGATTGGTGTGGCGCGGTTCGTGAAGCCGCGGCCCGAAAATCGCCAAAACCGCTCTTTACGACGCGACACCTCACGAAACGCGCCAAACTGATCCGTCGTTCCACAAATCCTAAGGCCGAAAACGCAAATACTCCTGTGGGACCTCACGTACCCTTATGCCGATAGACCCAGCATCATACAAACAAGAAGTCATCCGCAGTGAGGTAATTCACGTCTACATTGAGAAGGGTGATGGTCCCCTGGCCAGCGATCTCCACTTCCGCATCACCGTTTTGATCGGTGATGGAAAGACCGTTAAAGTCCACCCCAGCAATGTCGATGCTGATGAGATCCGTTCCATCCTCAAAATCCGTGATGGTGTCGTTGCCAAAGCCACTGTTGAACTGGAACTCATCCGCACCCAGACCACCAGTGAGTTGGTCATCGCCGGTGCCGCCGTTTAGTCTGTCATGACCCATGTCACCGAATAGAACATTCGCTCCGGCATTCCCGATCAATGTGTCATCGTGATCACTGCCGTCCACGTTTTCGATACTGACATATGTGTCGCCCTCGGCATGACCGCCAGAGCCCAGGCCAGTTGCCAAATTGACGGTGACTGCCGCCGAAGAGTCCAGGTAGTCGACCTTGTCAGCGCCTGTGCCACCATCCTGCAAATCTGCACCATCCCATCCCAGAAACCAGTCATCACCCTCTTCGCCGTAAAGCTGGTCATCGCCACTCCCTCCACGCAGATCATCGTTACCTTCACCGCCACGCAGGATATCATCACCACTTGCACCAAACAGATCATTGGCTTCACTATCGCCAATCAACGTATCGTCATAGGTACTGCCGTTGACGTTCTCGATACTGACGAACGTATCACCTTCGGCCGTACCTCCAGAACCAACGCCCGTTGCCAAGTTCACCGTCACACCGGAGGTCGACGAGAGGTAGTCAACCTCATCGACGCCGGACCCGCCATCAAGCAGCTCCGCACCAACCCACCCAAAGAGAACGTCATCGCCCTCTTCGCCGTAAAGCTCATCCTCGCCAGTCCCGGCGCGAAGCTCATCTGCACCAGCACCGCCGCGCAGAATGTCGTCGCCCTCTCCTCCAAACAGGTAATTGTCCTGTGCATCACCCGTAAGGTGGTCGTTATGCGCGCTGCCGGTCAGCTCCTCAACGCCAGTCAAAGTGTCACCAGCCGCATCACCGCCACTGGCTGAACCGGTTGCAAGATTGATTGTGACCGACGCTCCGGAACCAGTGTAAAAGGCTCGGTCAATCCCGGCACCGCCAATCAGGGTGTCGGCACCAGCACCACCCTCCAGGTTATCGTTGCCGTCGCCGCCGTCGAGCAGATCATCACCTGTCCAACCATGGAGCCAATCATTTCCGGCATCGCCGTAGTGCTGATCATTCCCGGCACCGCCGCGCACTTCATCGTCGCCACCACCGCCGCGAAGGATATCATCACCGCCCGCACCAAACAGGTTGTTGGCTTCAGTGTTCCCGATCAGCTTGTCATCATGGGCGCTGCCATCAACGTCTTCGATGCTGGTGAAGGTATCACCTTCTGCATGGCCACCCGACCCTTTGCCAGTCGCAAGATTGATTGTGACCGCAGATGAGGATTGAGAATAGTCAATCTCGTCGACGCCAGCGCCACCATCATGCAAATCTGCTCCGGTCCAGCCATGGAACCAGTCATCGCCATCCTCACCATAAAGCAAGTCGTCCCCAAGACCGCCGCGCAGTTTGTCGGCGCCATCTCCACCTCGCAACGTATCATTGCCGAGATCACCAAACAGATCATTGGCTTCACTATCGCCAATCAACGTATCGTCATAGGTACTGCCGTTGACGTTCTCGATACTGACGAACGTATCACCTTCGGCCGCACCTCCAGAACCAACGCCCGTTGCCAAGTTCACCGTCACACCGGAGGTCGACGAGAGGTAGTCAACCTCATCGACGCCGGACCCGCCATCAAGCAGCTCCGCACCAGCCCACCCAAAGAGAACGTCATCGCCCTCTCCTCCAAACAGGTAATTGTCCTATGCATCACCCGTAAGGTGGTCGTTATGTGCACTGCCGGTCAGCTCCTCAACGCCAGTCAAAGTGTCACCAGCCGCATCACCGCCACTGGCTGCGCCGGTTGCAAGATTGATTGTGACCGACGCTCCGGAACCAGTGTAAAAGGCTCGGTCAATCCCGGCACCGCCAATCAGGGTGTCGGCACCAGCACCACCCTCCAGGTTATCGTTGCCGTCGCCGCCGTCGAGCAGATCATCACCTGTCCAACCGTGGAGCCAATCATTTCCGGCATCGCCGTAGTGCTGATCATTCCCGGCACCGCCGCGCACTTCATCGTCGCCACCACCGCCGCGAAGGATGTCATGCCCATTATTGCCAAACAGGTAGTTATCCTGCTCATCTCCGGTCAGATGATCATTGTGCCAGCTGCCGGTCAACTCTTCGATGCCGGTCAGTGTATCTCCAGCGGCTTCGCCACCACTGGCAGTTCCAGCATCCAGGTTAATGAAGACAGCTGCGCCAGAGTTGTAGTAAAACGCTCTGTCAGTGCCTGCACCACCAATCAGTGTGTCCGCACCAGTACCACCTTCCAACTCATCGTTGCCATCACCGCCATCAAGTATGTCATCACCCGTCCAGCCAAGGAGCCAGTCATCACCCGCTTCGCCATAGTGCGCATCATTGCCGGTCCCGCCGCGCAGCTCATCTGCACCTGCGCCGCCGTTCAGGATGTCATTGCCGCTGCTGCCAAAAACATAATCATCGCCGGTTCCGCCGAAGTGACTGTCATTGCCAGCGCCGCCGTACAGGCTGTCGTCTCCGAAACCGCCATACAAGAAATCATCGCCGTACCAACCAACAACGTTATCTGCACCGGCATCCCCATAGAGGTAGTCACCCCCATTGCCACCGGTAACAGAGTCATTGCCAGCGCCCCCCGAGATCAGAATCCCATAGGTATGACCCGCTCCTGAGATCGTATCCGCTCCGGTCCCGCCAAAAGCAGCCTCAACACTGTGATTCACCATCACCAGGTTGATCGCAGTTGAGTCGAGCACTTTGACAGTGTCAAAACCCGCCCCACCCTGTACATTGCCCGAAGTCAGGTCAGCAGCATCGATGAACAGGTAATCGTTTCCGGCATTGCCATTGAGTGTGTCGGCTCCAGCGCCACCGTAGAGGAAATCCGCAGCACTTCCGCCGGACAGGATATCGTTTCCAGCGCCACCTGAGAGTTCGAGACTGCGGGACGACGCAGACCCGTCAATAGTGTTGTTCCGATCGTCGCCGGTCACACCATCAATGGCCTGTTGCCCAACCGTATAGTTCTGTGGATCACTTGCATCAATCTCCACGATTGAAGCGCTCGACTGGGGCAGCGATCCGGTTGCTGCATATTCTGTACTGCGCACAATCACCAAGGCAAACTCGCCACGCGACAGCTGATCAGTTGCCAGATACCCGCTCCAAAGCGTGACATCCGCTGCGGATGGCTCCGTTCCAAATGCGTTGCGCAGCACATGTGTTGCAAAATCTGCATCACTCATACCCGCTAGATCAACAGCCACATCCGGATCAACATCCGCTGTCTCGCTCGCAAGCCGCGTTGCAAGTGTCAGAATATCCTCGGTTCCGTTGTGAGCCCGCTCAACCAGCAGATCCAATGCGATCCCCGACAGCTTTGTGTCGTAGAACACACCAACCAGTTTCTCTGCCAGTGAAGAGATATAGGCTTTATCGGTGGTTCTCTCGGCTTGCGCCGGATTCAGGAACACATCAAAGTTGTTCGACGACATATGCCCATTTCCAACAACGATATGTTCTAATCCTTCCGACAGTTCAGCCGCAAGCTCAGCACGGTTGAGTGATCCTCCCGAGAGCCCTGTCAGCGCCTCTTCAAGTTCATCCAGGCTCGGGCCTCGACCCAGGGTGTTCAGGTATGTCTGATTGACAAAGGATGCGTCACTCTTATCCGCATAGCGCATCGTATATTCGTCAGATTGCAGAAGGTCACCTGCCAGGCCTTCAATGTCCAGCTCACCGTTCCGAACACGAGCCACAAGCGCTTCCGCTTCCGAGCGATCCATGTCCCGATCCAGCAGCGTGTCATAAAGCCGCTCACCTTCAGCAATGACCCGCGCCTTCATATCTGCGGTCAATCGCGCTTCATATTGTGTTGTTGTCCCGTCCTTTGTCTGGCTCAACACCCAGGTTACGAAACCCGCACCATCCACTTGATGCGAACTTGTGAAGGATTGTTTCTCGCCGCTATAGCTGGTCTCGTAAGTGCCGTTGCCAATCGGAGATCCGGTTACGCTGAACTTGGTATCATCGGTATTGATCGTTGTGATCAAACCATCGGCAGAGACCGTTGTTGTTCTGGTATTGGTGAGATCCCCTTCTGTATCATAGGTTTTTTCGACGCGGCTATAGCGCCCGTCAGCCCCTGTCGTGGTGGTAACGTCCAGATCCTTCAAGCCATCGCCGTCATAATCCCGAGTTTCGGTGACGGTGCGGCCATCAGCGCTTGTGTCGCGCACCAATGTAGATTTGGTGCTACCATCCACATAGCTCGCGGTAACATTCAGTGTTTGCCGCCCGTCATTGTGCAATGTTGTCGCGGATTGCCGCGTAACATCCGTATCCCCATCCCCATCGATATCTGTGGTCACGGTTTGCGATAGCCCATTGGCAGAGGTTGTGACGGTTTCCGAGAAGTTCAGCCGTGCGCCATGCATCTCTGTGAACTGCGTGATCCGATTTCCCGCCCCATCAAAGCTGACATCGGTCTCACGTTCAAATTCCACCAATCCATCGCCGTCCAGATCAAACGCGTAGCTTGCCTCAGCCCCATTGGCGTTTTCTGAACCCCTGATGACATGAGACGCAGACCCATCCGTATTCAAGTCCCGCCAGGTGGACACGCTGGTACGATCCACATCAATAGTGGTCGCGCTGTTCCGATCCGCGTTTCCGTCGCCATCCGTATCAACCGAGCGAGACCGCGTCCAACCATCCGCACTTTCAGAAACTGTCGCGGCCTGCACCAATGCTCCACTTGCGTCGAATTGCTGCGTGGTCTGAGACCAGGCTCCATTGGCTTCGACGGTACGCGAGATGGTCTGATCGGTGGTTCCGTCCTCGTCTATATCCGTTTGCGTCGACGTGATCAGGCCATTGCCCGAGGTCGTAGACACAACGCTTGAGAGAAGCGTGCCATCCCCGTCGGTTGTTGTTGTGGTTCCAACAACAACCCCATCGGCTTGATAGGTGGTGGCGTCAGTTGTAACAAATTCGAAAGTGTCATCCCCGTCAAAATCAGCGCTCCAGACGCTGCTGAGCCCATCATCGCTTTGCGTAGATGTGGTCTTGGCAAACTGGGTTCCGATACCGTCTGTGTAGGAAGCCGAATTTGTCCGGCCGCCATCCGCGCCAAGGGTCGTGATAGATGTGGTAACAAGCTCATCCATACCATCCGCGTTCCGATCGGTACGAGACGTGGTGGTCAGACCATCACTGCTGACAGCGGTCGCGCTCACTAATAACAGGTTGCCCGAATCGTCGTAGAAATTGTCCTCACGGGTTTGCCGTCCATCATCCGAAATCGACGTTGTGACAACCTGATCAGCCTGACCATTCCCATCAACATCCACAGTTCGAGTAGTGTTTCGCTTGTCTGCGCTTACAGTCGAAGTCTCCGTACTGAGCGTTGAACTATCAGCAGCGCTGCGGGTGACAGTGGTGGTCTCAACCCCGGCCGAACTCAGGTCGTAAACCTGAGTCGTCGTGAGATCATCATCCCCGTCAGTGTCCCGGTCTTCCCGTGTCGTGGTGGTCCAGCCATCGCGCGAAGTCTCGGTAATCGTGCGGCGATAGACGGAGCCGTCTTCCGCCTTTTCCTCAACAGTCCGCATTGTCGAGCCATCCGCACTTAGAACGGTTGTGCTGTCCATGCTGCGCTCATAGGCTCCATCGCCATCCGCATCATAGCGCGTGGTGTTCTCAAGCCCGGTGTCACTGGTCTCGGTAGTGATCCGGCTTTGCAGCGATCCATCGCTGTTCAGCTCGGTCTGCGTGACCGTGACATGGCCATCATCGCCGACAACACGATGAACACGCATATCTACCTGGCCGTCACCGTTGATATCTGTCGTCTCAAAGACATCCCGGCCGTCATCGCTGGTGGTGGTCACCCCCTGCGATCTCAACTCATCGCTGGCCCCGGTGACATCCCTGACCTCCGCCGTGACAGTGGTGCTGCCATCATCGTTCAGGGTGGTCACGCGTGTGGTGACAATATCCGCTGAGAAGTCTCCGTCATTGTCTGCGCGGGTCTCAACCGTCAGCCCGTCATCGCTGACCAGCGTTTCCGAGCGTGACAGCAGGCTGTCATCGCTGGCCTGTACATCCTCAGTTGTTGTTCTCAACCCATCCGCGTTCAGCACAGTTGTCGCGGTCACGCTGCGCTCGGAGACACCGTCGCCATCCGTGTCCTCACTTGTGGTGGTCACCAACCCGTCATCGCTGACAGTTGTCACCATCTGGCTGCGCAGGCTATCATCGCCATTGTGTATCGTGCTCGTGGTTGTGTGACCCCCATCCGCATTCAGAGTAGTGGCCTGAACAGATGTCGTGTCAGTGTCCCCATCACCATCGAGATCGACGGCTGTTGTGACGGTTAGCCCGTTCGCGCTCACATCTGTCTGCCGGGTCGAGAGCGTCGCCCCATCCGCGCTGAACCTGGTCTCCAGCTTGGTCATGCTGCCATCGGCGTGCTTCTCTGAGCGCAGGGTTGTATCCGTCGCCCCATCCCCATTGGCATCGCTGGTGGTAATCGTCAGGCGACGATCCGCGCTTTGAGAGACAGTTGTCTCTCCGAGCAATGTGGTTTCATCACCCGCATGACGGGTTGTGGTCTGCAGCGTGCTGCCATCCCCATTCGAGACCTGCGTCAAGACCGACTTGCCATCCTTGCTGCTGTCACCGTTGACGTCGGAGGTGGTGGTCACGATCAAACCATCCGCACTGGTGGTCACCACCTGCTCGCCTTTGAGCGCACCATCCTGCGCCCGCTCCGTGATTGTGCGTGTCGAGCTGCCATCTGTATTCTCAACCGTCACATCCGAGGTTGAAAGATCTGTATCGCCGTCGCCATCCGCATCAACATCAGTGGTCACCACAAGCCCATCTTCGCTGGAGACCGAGACGGATTGCGCGCTGAACGAGCCATCCGCGTTGCGGGTCCAGCTGGTGGTGGTCCGCTCACCACTTGTATTGTCAACCGTGACACTCCGGCTCAGATCGGTGGCCTGGAAGATACCGTCCTGATTGTGGTCAACCCAGGTCTCAGAACTGACCTGATCGCTGCCCAGTGTGACCTTTGTTTTGGCGCGCACCGACGCATCTGTGTTGGTTAGCGTTGTTTCCGTCTCGCGGCTGCCATCCGCGTGGATCACCGTGGCCTCAATGGTTGTCAGGTCAACATCGCCATCACCATCCTGATCCATAGCCGAGGATTTGGTCAGCGCATCGTCAGATTGGGAATGCGTACTTGCGCTGCGGACACTGCCGTCGCCATTCTTCACTGTCAGGGTTGAATTGGTTGACCCATCCGCATTGACTGTAATGCTCAGCTCTTCCTGTGTATCAATCGCTCCATCGCCATCCAGATCACGCGCAATACTCTTAGTCCGGCCATCTACGGATACAGATTCTGTGACCGAACTCCGCAGTGAGCCATCCTGGTTGAAGTGCTCGATCGTCTCTGACCGGCTGCCATCTCCGTTGATCACGATGCTATGCGTGATGGTCAGGTCCACCAACCCGTCGCCATCCTCGTCAATCGCATCCGTACGTGTCAGCCCGTCGGCCGACACCGTCTCGGTCGAACTGCGGATCACACCGCCGTTGGGATCACGATCCGTGGTTACGATGGTCATGCTGTCATCCACATGGGTGGTGCGCACTTCAACCTGGTCGTACCAGCCGCCGCCAGTAGAATCCCGCTCGATGGTCACCGTATGGCCATCAGCACTGGTGGTGGTCCTGGTCTCGCTGACCAGAATGCCGGTCGTAAAATCGGAACCCACCTTGTTGGTGACCGTCTCGCTTTTGCTGCCATCGGAGTTGGTCACCGTCTCGATGGTTTGCATGCGGTCCACGACCCCATCGCCATTTTTGTCATAGCTGTTGGTGATCGAAGCCCCGTCTGCTGTGGTCACTGAGGTGATCACAAAAGAAATGGCGCCATCTGCGCCATACCCTGTCTGGATATGCATGCGCACCCCGTGAGCGTCGATATCCTCGCTTTCCTCAATGCGATAGCTTGCAGTGTCTGAGACCAGCAGCGTGTCCGCCACCGTACCCGTGCTGCCATCGGACCAGGTGAACGTTGTCGTGCCGGTGATGACCGAGCCATCGGGCAGTTCGATATTGGTCGCATCCGCCGTCAGATCAATCGAGGTGATCCCCAGCTCATCCAGCGTCTTCGCCACCAAAGAGCCGTCGGGTTGTGTCACCAGAACCTTGAAGTCACTCCAGGCGTCGTCATTGGCGTCAAACACCCCGTCGCTATTGGTGTCAAACACCGACCGCAGGGCCTCAATATCGCTTGTCGCTGTTGGATCCCATTCGGTGAACACATACTCCCGTGTCTCCGAGATCGTTCCATCCCCGTCCGCGTCATAGAACAGCACACCATTGCCGGCCGCTGCCCAGGCCGTCAGGTTCTGCAAACCATCGCCAGAGCTGTCCACAAACACCGTCGAGTTCGACAACTCCGTCAGCTCAATGCCTGAACCGTCCAGGTCGAGGATGATCGGGCGGTCCTCGCCAGACATACCCGTTCCGGAGTTATGCCCGCTCCGGCCCGAATTGCCTCCGCTACTACCGCTTGAAGAACCACCGCCACCATTGTCATTGTCGCGATCTTCGCGCGCCCTTGGCCTTGGTGAGCTTATGGGGGCTAGATCAGACCCACCGCTATTGCCGTCAGGCTTAGATGGCAAACCAGAATCCGGTGTGGTGTCCGGCTGTTTGCCCTCACCTGGCTTACTAAACCCACCATCCAGGCCAAACGTCCCATCAAATCCTAGCCAGTCGCCCAGACCCCTAACATGGCCACCAATGCCCACACTTGCGTAACCGTCGGTATCGACGGTGCCGTAGTTGTCGAGAAAATCGTCGCTATAGTTGCTCTTGGCGTTTGTGCGACCGACCACGGTGCCGTTGCTCCAGAAATCTACCGAGCCGTCGTCGCGGTGGGTCGCTCCAGTTTCAGTGGCTTCCAAAATACCACCTAAAAACTCAATTGCTGCCCTGGGATCTGTGGGCAATTGATCTAGTATTCCGGGCCGCAAGTTCAGACTGATGGCAAACTGTTCATTCCCAAAACTCAGTGAATTGAGACGCTGGACTGATCCAATGTCACCAGAAAAAGGTAGGGACACAGCTTCATCGTCAGTAACACTATAAACGCCATGCCATTGCTTGTGCCCTCTTCCAAAGATCACATGCTCATCCAAGACCAAACCCTGGTCGTTGATGCCAAATGTGGCGTCATAGCTTAGTCCAATACCACCAAACTGAGCACCAAGCCCGAGCCCCAAATTGGGATCTTCAACAAAATGACCGGAGAAATCAGTGGTCTTAGTATTTTGATCCCGCACTACGTCCACACGTGAACCATAGCCAAATACCGTACCGGAAACAGAATATGTTACCTGCCCTGTATTCTCATCTTCGTATCGAGAAAGAGAAAACGATGCTGGTCCAATCTTAGCGTTTCCCAATTCACCATTCGAAATATTGAATGCGTCTACGTGTCCTTGGATAGTCTCCACATCATGCGAAAGCCCAAAATAACCATCGAAGGGCCCAACATATTCATCTTCGGTCGCTCCAAGTATTTGTTGCCCGCCCGTATACCCAAAACCAGTTTCTGGTCCGCTAGAATTTTTCTTTCCACCAGCCATTATCTTCTCCTAAAAAGACTAGCCAATCGAACGATTGAAAATTTCAAAATAAAAATACCCAGCAAGAAAGCCGAAACGATGTTCAATGAAATGAAAAACCAAGTGACGCCAGATATTTCTACACCGGCATCAAGAACATTCCCAAACAGCGGAATAAAGACGCCCGAAGAGATAAACACAAAAAGACAAATCAGCACTGTTTTCATTTGAGATATCTTTGTATTTTTTGACATGACACTCTCAATATTTAGTGGGGTAGTTCAGTGCTAGGAAGCAATAAATTGAACCGGGTTATAATAAGGAGCCCATAGTTTCCCCCAATAGCTTTCATTTCCAACTTCCTAAAAAACCGATCTATCTTCGAAAGGTTTTGCCCCGAAGCCACATGAAACAACACAACATTGGCTTCATTGGCTTTTGCTCAAGTTTCTTCGGACTTTGACATCTGCGGAAGCGATCTAAAGTATTCCCCCAGCATAATGGGTTTGTTGTATCGTAAAGATACGGTTTCTATCGCTTCCTCGTTTTGGTCGAGCGCTCATGGTCCAAAGTTCTTGAGTCATTGACTTGGCGTTACTCCAATATGGTTCCTGACGCAGACCTGAGATTAGAAATTCCGGCGATGCGTAACACGACTAGACGCACCCCCCCACCGCGCCACTCTGCGACCGAGGGTATAATAGGAAACTATCAGCCGTATTGAGACAGCAATCCAATACCGATGCACTATTATAGCATAGCCAACAACTATCACAGCGGAATGTATCTGGGCGCGGACCACCGCACTTGGATTTCAAGCGGCTACTATAACATAACGGCAGACCGCTTCACAGATTGCTTCAGCATCAACGGCATCGTTCTTGCCACGCTTCAAATAGGGTTTGGCATAGCCAGCGGGCATGAGCTTCACGTCGTGCCCCATTTGTGCAGCTGGCGACGTAAAACAGTTCCGGACCGGGCGCCATCTGGCGGCCTGGCTCGGACTGACCCCACTCAACAAATCCAGTGGTGGAAAGGAACGTCTGGGCAAGATCACGAAGCAGGGCGATCGCTACATTCGCAAGCTGTTGCTGGTCGGTATGACATCGCGCGCTGTGATGGCTAAACGTTCGCCAGAGAAGGGCGATCTGTGGACGGCGAAGATCATCGCGGACAAACCATTCCGATTGGCGACAACACTCAGATCCTCATGGTCATTCGATGATGAATGAAGATCTTCTTCAGTTCTTCTTTCAGCCCAAAAAGAAAGGCGCATTCTGTTACTCCTGATAAGGGATACTTTCCAACAGAAACTACGCTCCTTTTAATGGGACAGCCTTGCGCTCGGTCAATCATTCTCAATACGGCACCTAAGTGGGTTTGGGATCGCACCAGACCTTCTTTGCGACAAGCCCGAATTGGTAAGAATAAACCCTAAGTGCCCGAAGCATGCGTAATTGTGCTGACCGTGATCAGAGGTGGGGCTCCCGATATGATCACAGGAGATCTGTGTACATGGGGGATTTCGAATGGAGTATTTGCGGGCTTGGATGTTTCGCTGTGGTCCTGCGCGATCTGTGTTGTCGACGGCAAGGGCGCGGTTCTGCATGAGCGAGAGCTGCCTTGTCAGATTGAGGAGATCGCGGGGTAGGGATCGAGGTCGGCAAGTGGATGTATCTCTATCGAGCAGTAGATAAAGCAGGATCACCGCTTTGCAAAGCGGCGGGTTCGCCACATGTGTGGGTTTAGCTGGCCAAGTCTCGAGTTTGGATTAATCGCGAAGCTCAGCTCTTCCAGCCGATGGGTTCAATATCTTTGACACGCTTTACCTTCCTGCAGGATTTCGCCTTCGTAGGGCCTATGGCCCTATGGACTGCGTCGGTCTTGTCCTGTGGCGGTCGCGCATGGGTTCCAAGCAACAAAAGCAGTCGAACGCCTCACCATAGCTCAAACCGGTGAAGCGCTCTCCCGTCAACATGACTTAGAACCTGAACGAGGCATTCAGGTTGAGGCCCTGGTTTTGAGCGAGGTCGCCGAATTCACTGTAGTAGCCCACATCCAAGAGGACGCCCTCCACCTCATGTCTCAGGCCGAGCGCGACCAGGAATGTGTTCTCTTCAACGGGAGCACCGGTCACGGTAAAGACATCGCTGCTTCCGTCAAAGCTCATGGTCTTTCCCGGATCCAGATCACCAAGCGCGCGGCGCCAGCCAAGGCTCCCGCTCAGCAAGGCTGCGTTATTGCCGAAGCCCGCGAACTCCCGCTCAAACCGGGTACCCAGTGAGAAGACACCCACAGCCTGTGAAGAGGTGCTGGCGGAGAGCGCAGCTGCGCCCCCGTCCTCAACAAAATCGTTCGTGCGCTGGTTGATGAGAGCCAACCCGGTGAAGGGCTCAATCCGGGCGATCCGGGTTGTGTGGGTGTAGCCAACCTCACCAAAGGCCTGGAACGCGGTGGCCGCATAATCTGCGCTCAGCGCATCAGAAAAGCTGCCGATGGTTACATCCCGCTCAGTGGTGATGCTGTGCCAGGCATTGCTTGCCCCGAACCGAAAGCCAAAGTTGTTCAGCTGATAACCGGCATAGGCGCCCAGAACAAAGCTGTCGGCATCTCCCGAAGAGTCCCGGTCATCAACGGTCATGCTGCTGTTGCCATAGCCGCCAAACAGACCGACCCGCCAGCCACTGTGGGTCTTTGTGTCGAGACCAGCAAAAAAGCCAGCAGTCAGGCTGTCCAGTGCAGCCGTATCGTCGGTTTCACTGATAGAGCTCCAGTTGCCGTAGCCCTCAAACCAGGCCATGGGGGTTCCGGTATTCAAGTCTGCGTCAGCTCCGTTGACAGCAACCGCCTGTGGGTTGCCCGCAGCAACACTGTCGAAGGCGCTGCGGAGACGGGTGTTGACGGCATTGCGACCAATACTGTTGTTCTGTATCAGCAAGCCATCGATCGAAGCGTGGGCTTCCCCGGAAAGATCATCAAAGGCACGCCGCGCATCCTCTTCGCTGAGCCCGAGGATTGCGCTGAAGATATCATTGTCCGCACCCAGGCTGTTGACACCGATCGCTACGTTTCTCTGGTTCTCCGTGTCGGTAATGTCATGAAATCCCCTTTCGTTACGCTCAAGGATGAGGATGACCTCGTTGGCCTCATAATCCAGGTTGGAATCCAAAAACGCGAAGGTATCGGTGACATTCTCAAAGGTACCAACGACACCGCCGCTGGCGGTCAGGATGATATACCGTGTGGAGGGCGCATAGGTGATGCCGGTATCCGTGCCATTCTCTGCTGATACGTGGACTGTCGCTCCGCTAACCCTCGCCTCACCAGTAACAGCCAGACGGTCGGCATCACCATCTCTGTTCACCTCAACCGCGTAGGTTGAGCCTGAGGTGAGAGTGATGTCCCCGTCTACATTCAATGTGCCGATGGAATTGCCTGGTGCAAGCGTTGATCCCCTGTTCACGGTCACCGCGCCAACCGTACCGTCACCACCAAGTACACCACCATCCAGCGTAACCGCGCCATCAACGCGACCATTTACCAGCAGTGCACCTTCGGACACCGTTGTGCCCCCGGTATGGTCGCTGTCACCGGTCAGGGTCAGCGTACCTGAACCGGCCTTTCTGAGGGAACCCGCGCCCGAGATGTTGGAAGAGACGGTTAGGGTTGTGTGCGCGGCTGTATCCAGATTTCCGCCACCATTTGACAGGGTTACGTTTGAGGCCAGCGCCATATCTTCGGTGGTTGCCAGCGTACCACCATCGAAGGTCGCATCGCCCGTGCCGAGGGCATTTGCCGAGGCAATAGCCAAAGTGCCGCCCACAATCGTGGTACCGCCGGTATAGCTGTTCTCGTGGGTTAGTATTGTTGTGCCGTTCTCGACCAGAACAGAGCCCGCGCCACTAATCGCAGTCCCAAACTCATAGTCGGTATTGGTGTGATTGAAGACGAGCTGGCTGGTGGCGCCTCCCAGAGGGACTGGTTTGTAGAAGTCGACAAATCCAGCCGCAACAGCCTCCTCCCCCGAAGCCGCACCAATGTTGAACGTTAGATGACCATCAGGGTGGGCGCCGTATGGGTCAGCATTCGCTTCCTCTGGAGAGATATAGTCTTGGACCCACTTCGTGCCATCCCAACGGACCTGATAATAATCCCCCGCTGCCTCATCGATCCTGAACACTCCGCCATTCGAGACCGTAATGGTTGATGTCTGGACATCGGCGTAACTGCTGAGGAAGCTCAAACGGCCGTTTGACTGCGGAGTTACCTCCAAGAGGGAGCCCTCACCATCGATTTCAAGTTCGGTTTCATGAGCGCAGTCAGCGTCCGGGGATCGGGAACCATCACCTCTGACGCAGTAAATATCCAGTCCGAAAATAAGAGGGGACCCAATACCTTGCCCAACGATCCTAACAACTCCACCGTCGGCAATACTAAGCTTTCCGTGGTGTTGTGGTCTGGAATAGACCGCGATAGATTGGGTCTCAACGATCGCTCCCGCGCCAGTTACGGAGAACTCGCCACCACGCACTGTTATGCCATTGGATGTCACAAACCGCTGCCCATCAGAAACCCTAAAACTGCCATTACCAGCATGCTCACTGCCGACCCAGAGCCCAGCAAAACCGGTATCCAGTGTGCTGCCGTCAGGGCTCAACGGTGCTCTGTTCCCATTATCAACGACTCCAATAAAGTTATCGAAAGTATCGAAACTGGGAGAGCTGGGATTTTCGTGAAGGACCCGAAACACCCCCCAGCCATCAAGCCACCCCACATCCGCCTGGGCGGGAGACGACCCCAGTCCGGGTGTCAGAATGGTGCAGGTCACCGCAAGCGCAGCGATGAAGCGATGAAGCGATGAAGCGATGAAGCGATGAAGCGATGAAGCGATGAAGCGATGAAGCGATGAAGCGATGAAGCGA
>NZ_CANLDZ010000016.1:0-133764 GCF_947489545.1 uncultured Ruegeria sp.
CTGACACACGACCGCAATCAACGACGACAATCGCTCAGAAACTTCTTGCAAAACCGGGGGCATCCACACATGGCCCGTAGCTGGAAAAGCGGCCAACATGAGGTTTTCGTGACGAAGTCTCAGTTTGTTGTATGAGCAAGCCTTTGATTATAATTGGCTTTACGCGTATTGGATTTTCTAAGGTATTGATTTGGTTAAATCTGGTTCTCGGGGCGATTTAGATCCATAAGTTCCCATATTGGAATGAGACTAGGCTCAGGACTCATACCCAATAGGTGACGAGAGCGACAAGTGCGATTGCTGACAGAAACCCTTCGGGCGTCTGTCGCAGTGGGTCGCAACCCTCCGCCCATCCTTGAGCCAGCCGAACAGGATCTCAGCATAAATCCCTTTGCCGCTCCACCGCTTCCAGCGGTTGTAGAGGGTCTTATGCGGACCGTATTCTTTCGGCGCATAGCACCGGCGTAACCCATTACAATTGATAAAGGTAACGCCACTCAGGACGCGCTTGTCATCAACGCGAGGCTTTCCGTGGGGTTTAGGAAGAAGGGTTCCAGACGCGACACTCCCTGCTAACCAGAGCCTATTGAGCCTTGTAACTTGGCAACTGCATAAGAGCATTGCGTAACGCATCGCTCCAACCGGTAGAAACGGCTTGGTAATACTCATCATCAGCCTCGATCCGGGGGCTATTGATAACGTCAAAGCTGTCCTTAGCGTAAACCTGAAGATCAAGCGGTAACCCTACGGACAAGTTCGCCTTGATTGTTGAATCGAAGGAGACGATCAGCAGTTTGATGGTATCTTCGAAACTCATGTCGGGGTCGTAGGCTCTTACGAGAATGGGTTTACCGTATTTGGCTTCACCAATCTGAAAGAAAGGGTTGTCATCGGTGATTTCGATAAAGTTGCCTTCGGGATAGATCATGAACAATGTTGGTGCGCCGCCTTTAACTTGGCCGCCCAGAATAACCGATGCTTTGAATTTCGATGATGCTTCCTGCCCATCCGGCCTGCTGTCGCTGATCACCTCTTTCAAAGTGGCCCCGACCAGGCGTGCGATCTGAAACATCGTCGGCAACTCAAGAAGCGTCGGGTTGCGCTCGGCGACGACTTTGGATCGCTCATCAAGAAGACTCACCAAGGCTTGCGTGGTGGCAAGATTGCCTGCAGTCATCAGTGTAATGACCCTTTCGCCCGGAACACTCCATGTGAACATTTTCTTCGTGACGGAGAAGTTGTCGACGCCCGCGTTTGTGCGAGTATCCGACATAAAGACCAAGCCCTTATTCAGGCGAAGTCCAACGCAATAAGTCATTGTCTTGGTCCAGTATGGAATAGAAACAGCGAAGTGATGGCACCGTATCTATTGCTGAATCTGCAGTGACACAATCATCGATTCAGCAGAAGGCCCAAGGCGGACTCCCGTAATGGGCGCTGCCTCGCGTGAATCACGGCCAGTCGCGATCCTGACATAGCGTTCATCCGGCGAAATGCCGTTGGAAACGTCAAATCCAACCCATCCAAGACCATCGATATGCGCTTCGGCCCATGCATGGCTGGCCTCTTGCTCGACCCTGTCGTTCATCATCAGGTAGCCGCTGACATATCGCGCTGGAACACCGGCAGTACGGGCTGCCGAGATGAAGATCTGCGCGTGATCCTGGCACACACCACCCCCCGCTGCGAGGGCCTCTTCTGCACTGGTCCCCGCCTCTGTGTCTGCCTCGCCATAAGGAACAGCCAACAGAACAGCCTTTGACAGCTCGTGTAGATCGCTCAGTATATCGGCATCGCCACGAATACACTTGGCCAGCTTTCGAATGCCCTTTCCTGCAGTCGTGCGAGGTGTGCTTTGGACAAAGTGCCAAAGGGGTGCAGCTCCATACACTTTACCGAATATCCCGTCGGATGAGTGTGTCTCTACTTCGCCGGAGACTTGAACACAGACCTCGGTTGCGCCGGGTTCGGCCTGAACCAACACTGTCTGGTTTTGGTATTGATCCTGAAAAGTCAGCTCTTGCGCCCCACCCGAGATCTCAACATTCCAGTCCAGAACCGTTTGGTTTTGGTTGGTGGCAGGGGTCAACCTAACCTGCTGCAAGCCATATGAGACCGGGACGTCATAAGAGTAACTTGTCGTATGTGTGATTTTCAGCTTCATGGTGCCAGATGCCTATCCAATGAACCTATAGTCTTGCTCGATCTGCTGCCCGATAGCGTTGTTGTCGCGGATAAATGCTGTGATGAATTGATGCAGACCTTCGTCAAAAATAGTGTCAATCGTTTGCTGGCGAAGCTTATCGCGTTGGGCATCAATCATTTCATGACAAGGCAAGCGGATACCATAATCTTTGGCCAGATAATTTAGGTTCTCTTCCAGAATTCGACTGCAAAAGGACAGCGAACGCGGGAAGCGACTGTCAAGAATAAGAAATTCTGCAACCGCCGCCGGCGTCATCTCATCGCTGTTGAGCCATCGAAACGACCGGTGTGCAGAAACCGACCGGAGAATGGTTTCCCATTGCACATTGTCCAGCGCAGAACCGACAAAACTAGCTGTCGGCAGCAGCGTGTAGTATTTTACATCTATGATCCGTGCTGTGTTGTCAGCCCGTTCCAACACCGTACCAATTTGGGTGAAATCATAGATATCATTGCGCAGCATCGTACCTTGCATAGCTCCACGGACCAAGGCGCTGTGGCGGCGGATCTCTCCTAAGACGGCGGGTAGTTCAGTCTCTCTAATGGGCTTCTTCAACGCTTCCTTTAAACCCATCCAGCTTTCGTTGACGGCTTCCCAAACTTCGGTGGTCAAAGCTGTTCGAACCATTCGTGCGTTGGTCCGCGCTTTTTCAATGGCCGAGATTACGCTGGACGGGTTCGTGGTATCTCGCAGCAGAAAATCCACGACGTTCGCGGCCATATAGCCATCGTATTTCGCATCATAGCTGCTGCGAACGCCAGCAGTAGTCACGACGGATTTCCATTCCGAGGCAGGATCTTTTGACCGTGTTAAGGCTATGCGAAACCCTGCCTCCACAAGACGAGCCGTGTTTTCGCTGCGTTCCAAAAACCTAAACATCCAGTAGAGGCCACCAGCGGTTTTTCCAAGCATTTCGCTAGTCCTCCAGAACCCATGTGTCTTTGGTGCCGCCACCCTGGCTCGAATTGACAACCAGCGACCCATCCTTCAAGGCCACGCGCGTCAACCCGCCGGGTGTGATGCTGATGCCTTTGGGAGAAACAAGCACGAAGGGCCGTAAATCAACGTGCCGCGGAGCAAGCCCCTTTTTGGCAAAGATTGGCACTGTCGATAACGAGAGGGTCGGTTGGGCGATGTAATTTGACGGGTTCTTTTGAAGCTTGGCCGCAAAGCTTGTCAGCTCTTTCTTGCTTGCCGCAGGACCAACAAGCATCCCATAACCACCCGATCCATGCACCTCTTTGACGACCAACTCTGCCAGATGCTTGAGAACATAGGCAAGAGAGTCAGCCTCTGAACATCGCCAGGTCTGCACGTTCTTCAGGATTGCTTTTTCGCCGGTGTAGAATTCGACTATCTCAGGCATATACGAATAAAGAGCCTTGTCGTCTGCGATCCCGGTCCCGGGCGCGTTGGCAATCGTGATGTTACCGGCGCGGTAGACATCCATAATACCGGGCACGCCCAACATGGATTCCGGCTTGAAGTTTAGTGGATCGAGGTAGTCGTCATCGACCCTGCGATAGAGCACATCAATGACTTTGTATCCCTCAGTCGTACGCATCGCGATATGACCATCGACCACCCGCAGGTCATGACCCTCAACCAGCTCAACCCCCATCTGATCGGCCAGAAAGGAGTGCTCAAAATATGCGCTGTTATGAATCCCGGGTGTCAGGATCGCCACAGTCGGCTTGCCGGTACAGTTGTCCGGCGCGCACGCGGCGAGCGAGCGCCGCAGGTTTTTTGGATAATCGCTTACCGGCTGAACCTTTATCTGGCTGAACAGCTCGGGGAACATCTGCAGCATCGTTTCCCGATTTTCGAGCATGTAAGACACGCCTGACGGTGTGCGCGCATTGTCTTCCAAAACAAAGAAATCATCTTCGCCAGTTCGGACAATATCGGTCCCAACAATATGGGTGTAGACACTGCCGGGCGGTGTGACGCCAATCATCTGCGGCAGAAACGCTTCGTTACGCGAAATCAGTTCGACGGGGACAACACCTGCCCGCAGGATTTCCTGCCGATGATAGATGTCGTGCAGGAACGCATTGATCGCTTGTACGCGCTGTTCGATCCCCTTGGACAACTTCGTCCATTCCCGGTTCGCAATAATACGCGGGATCAAATCAAACGGGATCAGACGTTCCTGAGCCGCAGCCTGACCGTAAACGTTAAATGTAATTCCCGTTCGTCGAAAGAACGCTTCAGCTTCTTTAGATTTTTTCGAAAGGCGCGTCGGATCTTCGTTCGCAAACCACTTTTGATACTCGGCGTACGGTACTCGCACGTTATCTGAACCCAAAAGCATCTCATCAAAGTACTGTCGTTCTGAAGGCATTCAAGCATGGTAGCGGTTGTGTACCAACTTGCAATACAGCGCGTCGTTTTCTGTGATTCATCCAAGGCGAGACACCTGAATTGACTGATTAATAAGCTCCATACGGCCATAGGATGTCATAAACGACACGTCAGCGGCATCTCGACCGATACCGATGCGAACAATCTCAGATACCTGCGCCATGCCAGTTGGATCAACTAAATGCCACTGACCCCCAAGATAGACTTCGGCCACCGCATGAAAATCCTGAGGCACAACATCCGGAGCGTAGGCACTGACAAACCGTGCCGGAATCCCTATCGCGCGCGCCATACTTATTAGCACATGGGCGTAGTCCCGGCAGACACCCCGGCGCTTGGTAAAGCTGTCTATGGCGTTGGTTGAGGAGTCACTTGCACCATTGTCATAAATGAAATTGCGCTTAATCCATTCAGACATCGCGATGACAACTTCACCGCCCGGCTCAACACCAAACCTCCTTTGCGAAAAGGTGATGAAATCTGATGGATTGCAATATCTTGACGGCATTAGGAATTTTGTCACATCGCCAGGTATCAAAGGAAGCGGAGTGGCATGTAGAGTCCCCAGCTCTAAAGCCTGTCGGTCCACTAGAACGCATGTCTGATACAGGCATTCAAAACTACGCTCGACGTGGATCCACCGTCGTTGTCCAACTTGCTCTTCGCCCTGAACAATACGAGATGCAACTTCCGGCTGGATCGCAAATTCTGTGCCGGTACAATCCTGTTCGGCATCGGTCACAGCCTCAATCTGCAGCAGGAGATCGCAAGGCTGCTCTGCAGAATACAATAAATGTGTTTTTATGGAAATCTGCAAAACCTGCCTCGTTTTCGCGAAACCGCAAGAACATAATTTCCCACCAACAAATCGAGTTGTCGAGTTCGAAGTGTTTGGCTGCTGTGTAGAAGCCCGGTTACGAGAGGTCGGAACCAACCTTAAATTTAGCGCATCATCGGCCCAATCTCGACTTTAGCCGGTAGATACTTACGCCACAGCGCGGCCCGTCATACCGCCAATCGCTGAGTGCGCATAACTGGGGCTACTTGATCCGGGAAAGCAGCAGGAAAACCGGCATGAGCTCGGCAAACATGGTGGTTGTTCGTTTCGTCAGGTTCGGCTCGAGAACAAAGGCAGGGGACTCGGCGTCTATCCAAACCGAAAAGCCTTTGCGCCGCAACGCATCCTCATGGGGATGATCCTTATCAAAACCGGACGGAACACGTTTCAATTCCGGATCGCTGATCCGGAAACCCCGCCCTCGCATCTCAGTGGTGGTCTGGATCAACTCTGCCCCCAGAGGCCCCGCCATCGCATCACGGAAGACGTCCAACGCCCCTTTGTCATAGTGGAAAACCCCGCAGCCGAGGGACAGTTTTTCAGGAGAGAGCGCAAAGAACCACATCGGCGGCTGAACCGCTGGCCCAGCCGACATAAACGCAAGGTGCAGATGCGCGTTATAGGGTGTCTTGTCCTTAGAAAATCGAACATCGCGATAGATCCGAAAGATTTTGCTTCCGTGATTCTGCCCAGTCAGGTCACCTAGGGCCAACGCCATATCGTCGGCGAACTGCTTGCTGGGCGCTTTCAGGTGGGTCTCATAAGTCGCTTTGTTCGCCGCAAACCAATCTTTCGTGTTGTTGGCCTTCAGATCTTGCAGGAAACCAACCGCCTCAGGAGAGAAACAGTCAAATTGGGCCATACTATCCTCCGTTCAGTCTTTTTTCGGTAACGTTGCGGCGTGTTCGAGGCAAAGGTGCAGCCAACGCAACAAAGCTTTGTCATCGCAATCTGGTTCATCCACACGAACAAAACCACCCAGTTTGCGGGTTCCGTGGATCACGGCGCGGGCCGTGTGGTCTTTCAAAGCGTCGCTCTCGTTCACCTTGCCCACCCGAAACATGAACCGTCCTACGCCGTCTTGGTGTCGCCGCGCACCGCAGAGCATGTTGCCGTTCAAAAAGAAGCACAGGCCGCCCATCATCCGCTTTTCGGAAATGCCCACATGCGCGGCCAAAGCCTCTCGCATGCGGGCGTTGAGCGTTTCATCCACGGGCATCAGCTGGTCGTCCAGAGTTGCCAGAGGATCGCCAGCGCAAGCACCAACATGGTTAAGGTCGTGAGCGCCGCCCCGACCGCGCGCCCTTTGCCGTTCACAGAAGCACTGAGGCTGAAATAGTGGATGAGGCGTGCAAGCAGCAGCACTCCACCGCAGGCAGCAACCAGCCAAGGCGCGGTTCCCGCGATCTCTGCCCCCGCAAGGGCCAGCAAGGCAAGTGGGACGTACTCGATGAAGTTCCCATGCGCCCGCATAAGCCGCAGCAAGCTCTCATCCTCGCCATGAAGCAAGGGAATCCCAGTCTTGGTGCGACGCACGCCAACAGCAATGGCCATAGGAATGCTCATCAAAACAAAAACGGCTGTGACTGCCAGTGCGATTTGCGGAAACTGTTCCATCTGATCTTTCCTTTCCAGATCACACTCAGGACGCCATGCTTTCATAGGTGATCAGCGCGAACCGCGCGCCCTGCGGGTCCATCAGCGTGGTCATGCGACCGACCCCCGGCATATCCATCGCGGACTGAACGACCCTAGCGCCCTTGGCCTCAGCTTTAGCGACGCTGGCATCCACGTCCGCCACGGTGAAAAAGATCGTCCAGCTTCCGTTATCCTCTGGCATTGGGGAAAAGCCACCAATGGCAGTTTCGCCCACGACAGCGGCAGAATAGCTTGACCCGTCCTGCATTGGCATGTCGTTGATGGTCCAGCCAAGCACCTCCTGATAGAACGCTTTGGCTTTGGCCTGATCGGGGCCAGAATGCCCGATCCATCCAGAGTTTCCGACAGTGGTCATCTCAAGAATACTCATGTGTATCTCCCTTGGTTACGCCCGCCACATACGAGTCTGATCCAAGGACGCGCGAAGCGAAGCGATCCCTACACGTTGCGCAAATTTTTGTGGCTGATCGCGATTTTTTCCGTGATCGCAACACGTTCGAGGGCAGTTGGGCCGAGTGTCATCACGGTTTCAAAGGCAGTAATCGCTGACCGGTGATCCCCTGTTTCTTGCAAAAGCCCACCCCGCATTGCGTGAAACCAGCGATAGCTGGACAAATCCTGTGCCAATGGCTCCATCGCCTTTAACGCATGATGCGCGCCGTACAGCTTGGCCTGAGCGGCAATCTGGTTAAGTCGGACTACAGGCGTCGGTTGCAATGCATAGAGGGCAGCGTAGTGGCTTTCGATCGACGCCCAGTCCGTGTCCCCAACCGAAGCCGCTTGGGCATGTGTCGCAGCGATTGCGGCCTGGACGATATAGACACCGTGATGACCAGTCCGCTTGGCCTTCTGCAAAAGGCCTGTTGCCTCGGCGATGTCCGCACGGTTCCAAAGGCCGCGATCCTGATCGTCCAACGCGACGAGCTTTCCGCCCCTGTCAATGCGCGCATGTCGCCGGGCGTGTTGAAACAGCAAAAGCGCCAGCAAGGCGGCCTGTTCTCCCATTGCCGGAAACAGTGCCGCAAGCAGACGGGCCAGTCGGATTGCTTCCTCGCACAAAGTAAGCTTGATTTGCTTAGGACCGGCCGAGGTCGACCACCCCTCACTGAACATCAGGTAGACCATCAAGGAAACTTCGCCCAACCGTGCGCCTCTTTCCGCCGGGCTTGGCGTTTCAAAGGCGACCGGGCTTAACGATATTTTCTTTTTCGCCCGTGTGATCCGCTGCTCCATGGTTTTCGGCTTGACCAGAAATCCGCGGGCAATCTCTTCCATGCTCAACCCCAGGACCACCCGCAGCGCAATAGCAATCTGGTCCCGTCGGTCGAGTTCCGGATGGCAGCATATGAACAGCAGCCGCAAAACGTCATCGCGCATCTCGTCCGGATCCGGCGTTTCGGCGGGCATCGGCTGAAACTCCTCGATGTGGCGTGACAAGATTGCCGCACGGCGCTGTGATTTGCGGACATGATCAAGACCCGAGTTGCGCGCGGTCGTCAGCAGCCACGCCAACGGATCCCGAGGTGCCCCGTCTTTAGGCCAGACCGTCAGCGCTTTGAGGCAAGCGTCGGCAAACGCCTCTTCGGCCATGTCGATATCCCGAAACAACCGGGTCAGGGCCGCGAGGGCACGCGGGCGGAGCAGGGCGAATGTGGCCTCAAGCCAGTCAGACATGACCTATTCCGACGAGATCGCGCCGCCAGCCCAGGCAACCGGTCGCACCTCAAGCCGTGCGACTGGGGATGAGATCATCTTGGCGTAGTCTAGTGCTTCATCAAGATCTTTGAAATCGGCGGCATAAAACCCAAGGAAATTCTCCTTCGTCTCGGCGAATGGGCCATCGGTGATCAGTGGCGCCGCGCCTTCAGATGGGGCTGGTTGGACCATCACGGCAGAGGTTGGAGGCATCAATTTCATCGACACGAACTCCCCCCGGTCTGCCAACGCCGATTGCAACGCGCCATGTCCCGACATCACTTCATCCTGGCGATCTTTGGGCAGCGCTTCGAACACGCCCGGTTCCCCATAGATTGTAATTGTGTAAATCATTTTCGCCTCCGTGCATTATTCACATGGTGCAAGGACGCGCGAAGACATGCAAATCCGACAACCGCCCCAATCCAGGCACTAACCAAATGCCTCGTGCTGAATAGCAACCTCCCCAAAGCAGGCCTTGCTAGCAACGCGCAACACTCAGGTGCGCCGCAGACCACAACACGGACAAGACCGACATCCTCAGTTCCGTTTTTGTATGTCTGGTTCACTAACGCGCCAAAAATGCGTTCTTCATCACTGTCGACAATTGAACAGTGGCCTCGGCCCTCTCTACGTTGTCGCTTCGCATCGCTTGCATCATGGCGCCTTCGACCAGACCGTGCGCCATTGCGGCCATCATGGCGACATCTCCCTTCACGAATGTCCCTTCAGATATGCCCTCGGCATAGAAAGATCGGATCTGGTTTTGGATGCGGTCACCGGGCAGCGCGCCATCGCTATAAACCATATCCGTCGTCATTGTTAGCAGCCGCAAGAGTGACCTGTGTTGTTCAGCGACTACAAACAGCCCCTCGCAGATTGAACCTAGGCGCTCAGAATGAGCACCGCCTTGATTCCAATCCTGTTTCATGCGGTCGACGAACAGTGCTTCGATCTCTTCCAGCATTGCCCGAAGCATCGCGAGCTTGTTGTCATAGAAGCGGTAGACAGTCCCAACCGCGATCCCTGACATTTTGGCGACCTGCGCTATGGACACGTTCTCGTAGCCCTTCTCTGTAAACAACTGCAGCGCCGCATCGTGAAGAGCCGCTCGTTTTGCTTCGGGGTCGCGGGTGCGTTTTGACGGGCTCGTGTGATCTGAATTTTTCATAAATGAATTGTATTCATTAGCGTTGACGAGGCAAGAGGGAACGCTATACGAGCATTAATGAATATAATTCATTAACGTATCAACGAAGGAAAAGACCCATGAAACAAGCGATCTACAAAACACATGGTAAGGCTGATGCCGTTGTTGATCTCGTCGAGTTGGCACGCCCAGTCCTCGAGGCCGGGCAGACGCGGGCAAAGATCCTGCGCGCGCCATTCAACCCATCCGACATTGCACAGGTCGAGGGTGTCTATGGTTTCCGGCCCCCTCTCCCAGCCGCCGCTGGATGGAAGGCATCGGCGAGGTCATCGAAGTAAATGGGGAAGGTCCTGAAGTCGGAGCCCTTGTTCTTCTTGCAGAACCTCCCGGCTCCTGGTCGACAGAAAAAGTCATGAACACCGCGGCCGTTGTTCCTGTTCCGCCCGCCGATACCGACCAGCTTTCGATGTTGAGTGTGAACCCGGCAACCGCATACCTCTTGATGACAAAATATATCGCGCTGAACGAAGGCGACTGGCTGATCCAATCCGCAGGCAACTCTGCCGTGGCGGGGCTTGTTGCAAGTCTCGTAAAAGCGCGCGGTGTGAAAGTCGCAGCGCTGGTGCGGCGTGACAGCGCAGTGGCAGATGCGCAGGATGCAGGTGCGGACGCTGTATTCGTCGATGGTCCAGACCTTGCAGAGCGCGTCGCTGCTGAGCTGGAAGTGGCCCCAAGACTCGCTTTGGACGCTGTGGGCGGCAGCTCGCTTGGTCGCCTCGCCTCGACGCTCCAAGCGGATGGCACAGCTGTCATGTACGGCAACATGTCTGGCGAAGACGCCCAGCTTCCAGACTCAGCCGTAATCTTTAACGACGTCATCGTGCGCGGTTTCTGGTTGGTCCATTGGTTCAAGACGGCGACCGCCGAAGAACAGGCGCAGGTCTATGGCGAACTGACTGCGATGATCCTGCAAGGAACTCTTAAGGCATCAGTGGATCGCATCTTCCCGCTTGAAGAGATCAACACGGCCCTCGCATACACCATGAAGGGCGGCCGCTCGGGCAAAGTCTTGATTGCGCCAAACGGCCTCTAAGCCAAGGCAAAGGGGATGCTGACAATGACACTTACACTGTTGCACAGCGCTGGTACCCGTTCCGTCCGCCCGCTTTGGCGTCTAAAGGAAATGGGTTTGCCTTACCAACTCAGGACACTGGGATATGACAGCACCTATTTTGCGTCAGATGCGTTCCGAAAGATCAACCCAATGGGCAAAGTCCCGGCGCTCTATGATGCTGGGACTGTAATCGCAGCGTCGACCGCTATTGTGCAGTCTCGCTGCACTGGTTTGGCGACTCAGACCTTTCGGTTGCCCCCCGACAAGAGGCCGAATATGGCGCATATCTGCAATGGCTCCATATCGCTGAAGGCCTTTGGATGTCCGATACTGATCGAGGTGGTCAACATGATCCGCAAAGGTCAATTCGCGCCCGGACCCTCTCTGTTTGAGCAGTTCGCCCCATTGGCGGGATAATCGGCCCATCAGCGCCGACTATGCTGCTCTCAATGAAGTTTGCGACACAACTCAAACCCTTTCGTCGCCGAAGTGGCATCCCGATCAGCGCCATCATCGTGAGGCACGCCTGTCGCGGCATCGCTAAAACTCTGCTGCCGCCCGCGCTTGCCGATCTGCGCGGGCGTCCAGATCATTTCGGGGTCAAACCAGATCGTTAACGATCCCCGACGTTTCAGCGCCGCGTTATAGTTCGACCAGTTCGAGGTCTTGTACTTCGTAGGGGTCCAATTGCTCATGTCTTCCAGCTATCACACTGGATTCACGAGATGAATCCCCAACGATTTGTGCAACAAAGCCCCTGGCGTGAAATCGCACAGGTTAGAGCTGCATAGCTTCCAGGCGCGGAGAATTCATAGCCCAGGTCAGTTAAGTATACGGTGCCTCAACGAGATCAACCTCGTCGCCAAGCTGTTTCCGGAAGCGGAATAGTCCGAGACCAGTACCAGTTCCGACCACAGACTGCTGACGTTAACGCAACGGACCGATCCGGTTTAAAACTGACATCAAATCTTAATCACAGCCATCTTGTCCTGTGTCATGTCGTGCATTGTATATCCGATCCCACCGGTGTTGTATCCTGACTGTCGGCGGCCCGCGAAGGGCATCCAATCGACCCGAAAAGCAGTATGATCGTTGACCATGACCGCCGTAGCATCCAGACGCTGAATAGCTTGCATTGCGGTGTCCAGGTTTTTGGTAAAGACCGCTGCTTGAAAGGCAAATGGCAGATTGTTCGCAACCCGATAGGCATCGTCAAGTATGTCATAGCCATAGACACAGACAACCGGTCCAAACACTTCTGCCTTTGAGACGCGCGCATCTGCTGGCGGATTCAGCAGGACGGTCGGCGCATAAGTAGTTGGGCCAAGTCGCATTCCGCCTGTCAGCAGCTTCGCACCACCTTCAACGGCCTCATCTACCCATTGTTCGACGCGGTCAACCTCGGCCGGACGAATAAGCGGGCCACAATCGACATCGGGATCGGTGGCGTCTCCTACCGTCAACTCCGCCGCCGCATCCGCTAGTTTCCGAGCAATCCCTGCAGCTGATCCGGTCGGTGCAAAGACCCGCTGAACCGAAACACAGACTTGTCCTGAATGATAGAACCCCCCCTTGACCAAAGATGGGATCATCACGTCAATGTCGGCGGTCTCGTCCACGATCACTGGCGCGACCCCGCCGTGTTCCAGTGCACAACGCGTGCCGGGCGCAAGCTTGGAGCGTAACATCCACCCAACCTGCGCCGAGCCAATGAAGGAGAAAAAGCCGACACGAGGATCGGTGATCAGGTTCTCGGCCACATCGTTTTGGCAGGGCGCGAAGTAACACCAGTCAGCGGGCAAACCGGCCTGATGCAAGATATCCACAAAAGCCTTACAGGAGAGCGGGGTATCCAAAGCAGGTTTGACAATCACCGGGCAGCCGGTGGCCACTGCAGGGGCAACCTGATGCACAATCAAGTTGAGCGGGTGATTGAATGCGCTTGCCGCAACTACGACACCAATCGGTTCACGTCGCGTGAACGCGACGCGCCCTGCACCAGCCTCGGTGAGGTCCATCGGAATTTCGCGCCCCGCCATCTGGGCAATTTCGTGAACGCACAGTTCGACCCCGTCGACTGCACGTTTGACCTCGACATGTGCATCGACAAGTGGTTTGCCGCCTTCATTGGCTATCAAAAACGCCAGTTCCTCGGCTCGACCGGACATAAGCCGGGCAGTTTCTTTCAGAATTTCAACCCTTTTGAAGGCGGGCAACCAACCGTCGCGATCGCGGTGTAGATCCTGCGCAGCACTTAGCATGCGCTCGATCTCAACCCAGGAGCGGGTTTGCACGCTGCCAATCGACTGCAGGCTGTATGGGTTTAAGACATCTACGACACCGCTCATATCAAGCATGCCTTGGCGGCCAGTTCGTCGATAAGTACACGTTGGTTTTCGCTATAATCCACAGGCAGGTCGACCAGATGCACGCCACCGGTGGCAAACGCTTTTTCGTAAGTCGGCACCAAATCTTCGGTGCGTTCAATCCGGTGGCCGGTTGCGCCATAGCTGTTTGCGTATTGCACGAAATCGGGGTTGTTAAACTCCAACCCCCAATCATCAAAACCGGCATGTGACTGCTTCCACCGAATCATACCGTAGGAACTGTCATTCAGCACTGTGACCACAAGATTCAAACCCAGCCGGACTGCGGTTTCAATCTCTTGGCTGTTCATCATGAACCCGCCGTCGCCGCAAATCGCCATCACCCGACGTTCGGGGTAGAGTTTGGCCGCCATCATCGCCGAGGGCAGCCCTGCCCCCATAGTGGCCAACGCGTTGTCCAGCAACACTGTGTTTGGCTGATAAGCCTGATAATTACGCGCGTACCAGATCTTGTAGATACCATTGTCCAGCGCGATGATGTCGCTATCCCCCATGACCTTGCGCGTATCCGCCACGAAACGCTGCGGGATCACAGGGAACCGAGCGTCATCAGCCCCGCTCGAAGTGTGCAGATCAGTTTCCTGTTTGACGCGCCGGAAATAGGCGCGATCAAAGTCCAGCGGCCCACCCAGAATGTTGCCCAGCCGTGCAATGGATTCCGCCAGATCGCCAACCACTTCGACCTGTGGGAAATAGACAGGATCGACCTGCGCAGCCTTGTAATTTACATGAATCACCTTGGTGCCGCCTTCCTCCATGAAGAAGGGCGGTTTTTCGACCACATCATGGCCCACATTGATGATCAGGTCGGCCCGATCGATGGCACAGTGCAAGTAGTCTCCATCGGACAACGCTGCGGTGCCAAGGAAAAGATCAGATCGTTCGTCGACCACGCCCTTACCCATCTGCGTGTTGAAGAACGGGATTTGCGTTTCCTTCACAAACTGGCTGAGGGCACTGCGCGCGTGTTTGCGGTTGGCCCCTGCCCCCAGTAACAGCAATGGCATCTTTGCGGCACGGATCAGGTCCGCGGCTTCGTTCAGGACCGTGTCACCTGCCACGGCATAGTGGCGTGGATGCGGTGTCAGCACGGGTTCGTTGGTTTCCTCGGCCGCAATATCCTCGGGGAGTTCCAGCAAGACTGCACCGGGGCGTTCCTCTTGGGCGACGCGAAACGCCTCGCGGATCAATGACGGGATGGTGTTGCCGTGTACGATCTGCTTGGACATCTTGCAGATCGGTGCAAACAAACCCACCACATCAATGATCTGAAATTGACCCTGCTTGGATTTCTTAATCGGCTTTTGCCCGGTGATCATTACCAATGGCATTCCACCAAGATGCGCGTAGGCCGCTGGGGTGGCAAAGTTTGTAGCTCCTGGTCCAAGCGTTGCCATGCAAACCCCGGCCTTGCCTGTCAGGCGCCCATAAGTGGCCGCCATAAAGGCCGCACCCTGTTCGTGTCTGGTCAATACAAGCTCGATCTCCGAAGTTCTGAGTGATTCCAGAACGTCCAAGTTTTCTTCACCCGGGACAGCAAAGATGTATTCGACACCTTCAGCCTCAAGCGCCGCGACCAGCAGGTCCGAAGCTTTGGTAGGGATTGATGCGATGGGTGCTGAAGGTGACATGTGATCTCCTCAAATTTGCAGGATCAACCGCTGATGGCTGACCCGCAGGCAGCCGGGGCTACGGTGTCATTTACCTATACAGACAAGTTTATTCAGCGGCCTGTATTTGTTGCGGATCCGGATAAAGGTCATCCATGGATGCAGAGCGCCCGTTGTCCAAAACGATGCGCGCATGATATCGCTTCAGCAGGCGCGGTTCGGCCACACCACAACTGTGGGCGATAGTGCCAACCTCTTTTTTCATATTCTTGGCGTAGCTTGCGACACGTTCGGCCTTGCTGACTGGGTCAAGTCCGAATTGCAGTTTGGCATTATGGGTCGTGATGCCTGTGGGACATGTATTCTTGTTGCACTGCAAGGCCTGTATACAGCCGAGCGCGAACATGAATCCGCGCGCCGAGTTTACGAAATCGGCACCTGCGCAAAAAGCCCAGGCCACCTCGGACGGGTTGATCATCTTGCCGCTGGCGCAAACTTTCACCCGATCCTTCAATCCAAATTTCCTGAGTATGTCCACCGTGAGCGGCAGGCTTTCACGCAAGGGCATGCCCATGTTGTCAATCAGGCTCATCGGGGCGGCGCCAGTGCCCCCGTCGGAGCTGTCGATGGTGACGAAATCCGGGGCACTTTCGGGGCCACGTTTCAGAATTTCCGTACACAGACTTTCAAAGAACCCATAGGCCCCAATTACTGCCTTAAAGCCAACGGGTTTGCCAGTTACGTCTCGCACATAGTTGATCATGTCCAGCAGATCGCCCACGCTGTTGATTTCGGGGTGCCTGTTGGGGCTGATGGCATCCTGACCGACCCTCAGACCGCGAATGGCAGCAATGTCCTCGGTGACCTTGGCGCCGGGCAGAATGCCGCCCTTGCCGGGCTTGGCGCCCTGACTCAACTTGATCTCAAACATCTTTACGGCGTCATGGGCCGCAACTGCGCGCAGCTTGTCTTCGTCAAAACCGCCTTCCGGTTTACGCACCCCGAACTTGCCCGTCCCGATCTGAAAAACGACATCCGCGCCGCTTTCCAGGTGATAGGGCGACAGGCCACCCTCGCCAGTGTTGATCCAGATGCCCGCCGCGCTCGCTCCGGATGATAGCGCCCGAACGGCCGGAACCGAGATGGCGCCATAGCTCATGCCCGAAATGTTAAAGACTGAATCAGTGGTATATGGGTGTTGCGCAAATGGCCCAATGGTCACTGCTGACGGTTCCTGTGCGTCCTGTTCCAGCGTCGGAAACGGGCAGTTCACAAAATACACCGTCCCCGTCGGTCGCAGATCGCGGGTCGAGCCAAAGGCCACGGTTGAATCCACATTCTTGGCTGCGCGGTACACCCAGGACCGTTCCGCCCGGTTAAACGGCATCTCTTCTCGGTCCTGTGCAAAGAAGTACTGACGAAGGAACTCGCCCATGTGTTCAAAGAAATAACGAAACCGTGCGACCACCGGATAGTTGCGACGCAAGGTACTTTCGGTTTGAGTCTTGTCACGGAAATAAGTCACTACGACCCAAAGCACGACCAGACCGATGGTGAAGATGAAAGCATAAGATAGGACTTGCAGTAGCGTCAGGATCACATTCGTTAACTGTGACATCAATCATTGGCTCCGGATTTGGCTATTGGCTGCGGTCAAACCAACGAGCGCGTCATCCGGCCCGTTCATTGCGATTGAGTTCACATTGGGATCAAAGAGCATTAAGTCCATCCACGAATGATCAAGTTCTGGTGATCCATGCACTAGCGACGGGGTAAGACGCTGGCGCTCAGTTCCGCGCAGGACAGTCGGGAAGTTGATTGGCTGGTCATCTGCTGGGTTCTAACCATTACGTGCCCTCGCGAATACTGAGGGCTTTGTTGCAAAGTTTTGAGCTGACCGAATTGTATTGTCGATGGTTGTGTTACAAACTTTCGGCCATTGACGCTTTCGGAATTGGCGAGTGAATGACTGTCGGTCGTATCAAGCCGAAAGCCAGCTCATGACTTCCTTCGAAGGCGCACTGTATTAGAAAGATGTGATCCTATTCGCAGTGTTCCTCTATGTTCGATACGGCGTTTCCTACTGCGATCTGCAGGAGATCTCGGCAGAGCGAGGTTTTTCCGTCGATCACACCACGCTGAACCGCTGAGTGACGCGATACTTCTGCGCAATCGCTGACACAGCAGACCGCCGCAAAGGCCCATGCGAGCGCGCCCGATCGAGATGGTGAGGCGGAAATATCTAAATCAAATCGTGTAACAAGATCACAGGTTCATCAAAGGACGAAACCGCCCGATGCTTGGCTTCAAGTCCTTTAAATCTGCATCTGCAACTCTTTCAGGTATCGAAGTCACGCACATGATCCGCAAAGGTCAATTCACGCCCGGACTCTGTCCATTTCTAAAGTTCGCAGAACTGGACACCTAACCCATCGGCACAAAATTAGGATTCCGAACATCCGCTAACTTTGCAACGGAACCCTTGTACTCCTTTCGACTGGCGCACTAAATGTCGTCATCGGTTTCAATATTGAGGCAATCGCCTTTGGCAATTTTAGATTTTGACAAGGCTATGTGGGAAAACGCTCTCGGTAGTGCACTCGGTGGCGTTCCTCACGTGTTAGTGTTGGAGGGCACCTGGTGGCGCGCGCAGGCGTGTGAGAACCGGCTGGCACGGCTTAGTGACGTTCGGGAGTTGCCGTTTCCCGATATCTTTGCAGGCAGTTTTGGAAAGGCGCGCGTGGCTTATTGCTGCGCATATGGCGCGCCTCGGGCTGTTGAGCCAAGCCATATTTTTGCTCAGCTTGGTACATCCTTGATCATTCAGATCGGAACCTGCGGGGTGATGACACCCGGAATTCCGGCGGGTGCTGTGACTGTCCCGCGCAGCGCGGCCGCGCGCGATGGGGTTTCGCAGTATTACGGCGCCGGGGAGGAGGTCAATTTCGATGCGAATTGGTGCGCACGTGCTGATATGCTGTTGCGAGAGGCCAATTGCAATGTGCTGAGCACACGGCACGTCACTTGGCCCAGTCTATTCGCCCAAAGCAAAGAGATCTGTTCCGGTTGGGCACAAGAGGGGTTGCAAACGGTAGATATGGAAGCCAGCGCCGTAGCAGCCGTTGCCGCGCGGTACGGACGCGCCAGCCTCGCCCTTCTTTGCACATGGGACCTGCTTTCAGACGGGCGCACCTTTCTGGACCCACTGCCGGATCACAGTCAGGCGGAGCTCGCGCGGGCGAACACCGCTACCTTCGAGGCGGCGTTGCAGCTTGCCTTGGAGGTGGCGCGCGAAGGCCCCGAATAGGGGTATACCGCTGGCAGTCACGCCACCTTTGGACTAGCAATCGGACTTTAGCCGCGCTTCTTCAGCCTCACGCAAGGCACGGCGGCTGATCTTGCCAGAGGATGTCATCTTGAACTCGTTGACGAATTCGACCTCGCGGGGTGCTTTGTAGCTGGCAAGGCGGGTTCTCACGTGCTCTTTCAAGGCAACCCCCAGCGCGTCATCTGCCGTTACATTCGCACGGGGTTTTACCACCGCTTTGACAATCGCCCCCCGGTCTGGGTCAGGTTTGGCGATCACAGCGGCCTCGGCAACGCTGGGATGCGAAAGAAGGCATTCTTCGATTTCGGCGGGTCCGATCCGGAAGCCCGAAGATTTGATCAGGTCGTCGGATCGCCCTTTGTACCAGAAATAACCCTCTGCATCGCGCACAGCGAGGTCATGGGTACGCCAGAAAGACCCGAGTTTCATCTCGTGTGTCTTTTCTATGTTGTTGAAGTAGCCAATGAACTGTGTCGGCGAGCCAAGCGGGGTCACAACTTCACCTGGTTCACCATCGGCGACCTGCTGCCCTTCGCCATCGACAAGCAGGACCCGATGACCGGGATAGGCCAGGCCCATCGATCCCGGTTTGCGCGGGAAAAGCGCGGCGCAATTTCCGATCAGATGATTGACCTCTGTCATGCCGTAGAACTCGTTGCAGACCACACCCAGCTTGGTTTCCGCCCAAGTGAGTGTTTCAGCTGCCAATGCCTCGCCCCCGGTGCAGATCACGCGCAGGGCCAGATCATATTCGTCCCTTGGGGTCGGGTGCTGCGCCAACCGTTTGATCGCCGTAGGGGCCAGAAAGGTATGCGTGACCTTGTGGCGGGCCATGAAGTCATAGGCGTAATCGGCCGTAAACCGCTCCAACGACGTTGCAACGGGGCGCCCGGCCATCCAGGCGGGAAACAGCATATCCAGAAGCCCGCCAACCCAGGCCCAGTCGGAAGGCGACCAGAAAACGGCATCAGTGTCGTCCAGCGACAGATTGAAGAACAGGTTGATAGACGGGGTATAGGCGGCAAGAACCCGGTGCCCGTGCATGATCCCCTTGGGTTTGCCAGTCGAACCGGATGTGTACATCAGCAAAGCAGGATCACCCGCGCCACCAAAATCGGGCGTAAACTCATCCGGCACGTCGTGCATTGCTGCGTCCAGGTCGATGTCGCTCGAACCGGGATCGCGCATGAACACATGTATCAGATGCGGGAAGGATTCACTGCGCAAGGGCTCCCACGCGGACCGGCTGGTCAGAATCACACGGGCTTGGCAGTCGTTCAGGGCATGGGCCAACGTGTCAGGCCCATAGAGCTGAGACAGCGTGACCGCAATTGCGCCGATTTTCGCAATCGCCATGTGACCAATCGCCGTGTCGGGATGTTGACCGGTGTGCAACGCCACAGGGTCGCCCTTGCCATAGCCAAGCGCGCGCAGGGCAGCGGCAAGCCCGGTGGCAGCCGCATCGACTTCGGCAAAGCTCATCCTTGAGACGGTGCCGTCGGACGCTTCGTAGATGATCGCGGCCCGGTCCCGGTCTTCGGGTCCCAGAAACCGGCCAACCGTCGCGCTATAGATGTTGTAATCCGCCGGCCAGGTAATCTTGTGTCCGCCATCCTTGGTTGGTGCCAGATGAAGGGCCGCCAACTGGCCCGGGTCCAAGGAATCCAGATACTCGCTCATATGCCCGGCTCCGCTTCAAGCTGCAGGATGGGCGGGCCTTCGGGGCACGCGCGCAGACGTCCATGTGTCGCATCGAGCGGCAGGTGCGTACTGCGCAGCACTGTTGCACGTTGTGCACCTTCAAAATTGGCCATCGCAAAATCGCCATCAGCGCCCGACGTCCGCCATTGGATCGCGGCCCGCCCCGGCAGTATGACCCAACCGTCAGAGGGGCTTTTGCAATCGGGACAAACGCGAAGTGGCGGGAATTGCGCGGCACCGCAAGTGGTGCAGTGCGAGGCAACAACTTTGCCCCGCCGCAGCCCCTCGATCCAAGGGGCTAGCCAACCTTCGGCCAACGAATATTCAAGCGAGACCTGATGTTTCATGTGCGATCCCCTGCCTGCAGCACGGTCACGGCGCAGCTTGTGCCGACGCCGCCATGCGTATCGGCCAAGGCATGACCCAGCGGACGCTCGGGCTGCAGGCTCTTATGGTATCGGCCTTCCAGCAGCAGCGCACAGGTGGCGGCTTGTCCGACCCCAGTTGCCCCGACAGGCGCACCTTGTCCAATCAACCCGCCAGAGAGGTTAACTGGGCAAGCGCCGTCGGCATCAAAGCGGCCATCCCGCAAATCGGTGATCGGATCACCGGACAGGCCAAGCGCTGCAATCGCTTGTAACTCTGCGCCGGCATAGGCGTCGTAAACCTCTGCCAGGTCGATATCCGAGGTGCCGATACCCGCCATTTGAAACGCGCGGTCCGAGGCAAGCGATTTGGCCACAAACTGACCCGGTGACTTGCGATGGCCGAGACCGGGCAGATCGGATGCAGCCCCGATCCCGGTGATCTTTGGCGCGCTGGGTTGCCGCGCGACAGGTGCCGCCTCGGGCGCGGACAGGATCAAAGCAGCCGCTCCGTCGCTCAGCGGCGAGCAATGCAGGCGTTTGTAAGGGGAAGCAATCTCTGCAGATCCTTCAAACTCTGCAGCCGTATGCTTGCGGGGAAGATGTGCACCGGGATTTTCGCAGGCGTTCAGGCGGTTTTTGGTTGCGATCCGGTCCAGGTCGGCCGCTGTGCCGCGATGTTCAGCCGCAAAAGCCTGCCATGACAGTGCATAAAGGCCAGTGGCGGTGACGCCAGAAAGGCCATCGGTCCAGAAATCGAACGAATATCCGTAAAGTTCCCGAATGCTGTCGCCGTCCAGTGCGCTGGCTGACGGGTCCACGCCCAATACGGCAACCCTTTGCGCCCGTCTGGACAAGATGCGTTCAACACCCGCGTGGACCGCATATTGGCCAGAACCGCCACCGCCCTCAACCCGCAGCGTCGCAGCGCCGCAAAGACCAATATCCTGAGCAAAAACTGATGCCGGGTTGAGCTGGAGTGTGAAAAAATCGCTCTCAGATGAAACGATCAACGCGTCAATATCGCCGGGCTCCAATCCAGCCATCTGTAGTGCATCGCCGAAAGCTTGCGAGGCCCAATCGCGAAAGCCAGAGCCGTCGCGCCGCCGGTTGAATGGCGTCAATGCTGCTCCGATAACCAGAACCAATAGGCGATCCTCCCTGACGGAAGATTGACTCAGTAAATTTGTTCATACAAGTCTGTAATAGCAAATTATTGAAAGGGCCGAGCATTGAAGACTCGGAATGCCCATTGGCTTAGCCAGGCCCTGCCGGTTTTGGGATGTTTTGGCGGGGGCAGCCTTTATGGCTGGTCCGGTCTGATGCCCGCAGTTCAAAGCAGGTTTGATATCGGCAGCGCATCGGCATCCATGGTGTTTTCCTTTGCGCTTGTCAGCTTCACATTTGGCGTCCTGATCGGCCCCGCACTTTTTTCCAAGTTTCCAGCGCACGCCCAACTGCCTATTATTTCAGGCATTGCGGCCGCCAGCCTGATCCTGTCGGCGCAGGCACAGCAATTCGAATTTTTCGTGCTCACCTATAGCGTTGGCTTTGGATTTTCCGCGGGTGCTCTCTACAATCACGCGCTTGCCACTGCAGCAGCTTCGCGCCGGCCAAAACTCCTTGTTCCGACCAGCGTCGCATCGTTCGGATTAGGTGGAGTTGTATTTGGTCCTATGAGTATCTGGCTGACCGGGCTCGGATGGTCGCTCAGTGCATTAATGCCCGTACTCGGCTGTATGGTTTTTATCGTGGCTGTTTCTTCAGTCACTGAAACTGCCAATGGCACCCAGACGACCAACCCCAAAACGCAGACAGGATTTGTCAAACCAGACCGCATGATCTTTGTTCTTTGGGCTATCTTTGCCACCGGTTCCTGTGCGGGTCTGATTGTTCTGGGTCTTGCACCGAAACTCCTTCCCTCCAACGCACCCGGTGCGGGCATGGCAGGTCTCGCAGTTTTTGGAGTTGCCGCGGGCAACACATTGGGACGTCTGTCAGCGGCCGGGATTGCGGCACGCTTTGGCCCGATGCACGGCTTTGTCGGTGCGGTCTTACTATCAATGGCGGCATTGTGTGCTTTACTTATGCCAATTTCCTCAGAGTTGTTTGTGAACCTTTTGATCTTTCTTGTGGCACTATCCTACGGACAGATCGCTGCACAGACACCTTTGTTGGTGTCCGCACGCGTAGCAACTTCGGCTTTTTCGGGGGCATTTGGCTGGGTTTTTACCGGATGGGGCGTCGCCGGATTGCTGGGGCCATGGGGCGCGGGATGGTTGCTCGACAGAACGGGCGATATGCGTCTGGCCCTTCTGGTTTGCATCGGTTTTTTGTTTCTGAGCCTTTTATTGACCATGCAGCTACCCCCGACAAGAGCCGCGGCGGGCCCCGACTAGTGATTTGTTGACATAATCAATTTGTTACTACTAATATGGTTGCGACTGCGGGGAGGACTTGGCGTGAAGTTCGGTATCCATTCTGGACTGTGGATGAAAGCTTGGACCGACGATCCGGATCCGATCTTCGAATCTGCTGCACAAATCGGCTATGATGTTGTCGAGCTGTCGCTGCTTGGCGTTGGGCTTGATCGTGCCGACAAGATCCGGGCAAAGGCCAATGAATGCGGGTTGACCATGACTTGTTCAACTGGCCTCGGCCCCGAGGCGGACCCGACCTCAGAAGACCCGGCCATCCGTGACAGCGCCGTCGCCGCACTTAGCGATGCAATCCGGATAACGGCGCGATTGGGGTCCAAAAGCCTCGCCGGTGTGGTGGCCGCACCTTGGGGTGTTTTCGACCCCGCCCACAAAACCGCCCGTGCGACCCGATCAGCGGAAACCTTGGCCCGCGTCGCCCCAGTTCTGGAAGCCGAAGGCGTTTTCCTAGGGATCGAAGCGCTTAACCGGTTCGAAACCGATCTGACCTCGACCGCGGCAGAGACCTGCGCCATTGCGCGTGCGACAGGATCGGATCACATCGGCGTGCTGCTCGACAGTTTCCACATGAATATCGAGGAAAAAGACCCACCCGCCGCCATCCGCGCCGCGGGTGATACGCTGGTGCACTACCATGTGTCTGACAATGACCGGGGCCAGCCCGGTTCTGGTCACTATGATTTTGCCGCTGATGCCAAAGCTTTGAAAAATATCGGATATAAAGGTTGTATCGTTGCCGAGATGTTCGTGATGGCCGGACATGCCTCCAGCCGGGATCTCAATATCTGGCGCGATATCGAGCCCGACCCGAACCGGGCCGCAGTAGAAACGCTGGCCTATCTGAAAGAGGTTTTCGGCGATGTCGGCTGACCGTTTCTTTGAGTCGCTTCTGGCGCGCTATGCCGTTGAAGCAGACCATCTCAACGCGCTTGATGCCGCCATCGGGGATGGTGATCACGGCACGACCATGCTGCGCGGCCTGACAAAGGCAGCGGCGGCAAAGGATGGCAAACGCGCCAAGGCGTTCATGCGAGCGTCGGGCGGCGCATCCGGCACCTTGTTTGGTCTGATCCTGCTTGAGATTGAGGCACATCTGGGCGCGGGCGCGCCACTGAACCTGACTCGCGCGTGCGACAGGATTTGCGATCTGGGGGACGTTGCGCCAGGCGACAAAAGCATGGTGGACGCCCTATCCCCGGCGCTTGCCGCGCAGGACAACGGATTGGCGGCGATGATCACCGCCGCGACGACGGGGTGCGATGCCACCGTGGGCATGACTGCCCGCAGGGGTCGAGCACAATACGTCGAAAACGCAGGGCGCGGACATATGGATCCGGGTGCCGCTTCGGTTGTGATTTTTCTGGAGACCCTTGCAAAGGTATCGGAATGAAAAAACTGTTCAACAGCGCCGAAACGATGGTCGACGATATGTTGGACGGCTTTGTGAGCGCCTTTCCCCAAGTGCAACGTGGCCAGAGTGATCCGCGCGTGATCATTCGCGGTTCAGCGGATCGGAAAAACGTCGATGAAAAAGTCACGTTATTGATCGGCAATGGCTCAGGTCATGAACCGATTGCTATGGGCTTTGTCGGGGCCGGATTGCTGGATGCCAATGTCGTGGGGGATGTTTTTGCCGCGCCTTCGGCGGATCTGATACTGGACGGGATTTCCGAGGTGACTGGCGACGCGGGTTCAATCCTGCTGATATCGCAACATTCCGGCGACATGATCAACGGGCGCGCAGCCACCATGATGGCCGAGGATTTGGGCATCCGCACCGTTCCCATGCCGATGTATGATGACATCTCCGCCGCGCCGCCAGATCGCAAACAGGACCGGCGCGGAGCTCCGGGTACGATGTTCATATACAAAATCCTTGGCGCGGCGGCCGAGGAAGGCCAACCGCTTGATGCGCTGATCGCCCTTGGCGAAGCTGTGCGTGACCGGCTTGTGACGCTCGCGGCGGCGATTACTCCGCCCGTGTCGCCCCTGACAGGTAAACCCATGTTTGAATTGCCGGAGGACGAGATTTTCCTTGGCATGGGCGTTCATGGCGAACCCGGTGTCGGGCGCGTCAAAACCGGCCCCCTACGCGATCTTGTTCGGCAGATGATTGACGCACTTCTGGCCGACCGGCCCATGCAAAAAGGCGCACAGGTCTGCGTGATCATCAACGGGATGGGCGGAACCACGTTGATGGAACAGTTGACCGCTTGGGAAGAAACACGCACCACGCTGGCCGAACAGGGCATTCGCGCAATTGCGCCGATGATCGGCAGTTATGTAACAACGCAGGAAATGGGTGGATTCTCGATTTCCTTCCTGGAACCCACAGACGAGATGTTGCGGTACTGGCTGGCGCCATCCGACACGCCATTCTTTCCGCAGATCAGGATGGAGGCCACATGAGTATCTTCTTTGGTCCTGTTCATGGTGTCGCTGTCGATCAGGGCAGCGGTCTCGAGGCCGCCCTGCGCGAGGCGCGCGGTGTACATGCAAGTGCCGATGATTTGTTGGAATTCAAACGTATCACGGTTGAAACGCTTAGCCCGTTTGCCACCACAATGCTGGTCGATGCCTCGCTTGGCCGCGAGCTGTTGCCCGCATTTGACAAGGCCTGCGTCAGGATGCTGGCATATGAAGCGGACGTGTATCACATCTCGGACGACGACCGGATGACAAAGCTGCCGGACAACCTGAGCATTGCAGACTATCCAGGTCTGGGTGCGGAGGTTTTGAAGTTTTTTCTCTATTACGGGCCGAACGATCCTACAGCGCTGAACCAGCGTAAAAAGGACCTTGTGGCCCAGATCGGGGCCGAGTGTCGCGCGCAAGGGGTGACATTTCTGTTCGAGCCCCTCGTGTATGAACGCGACATACAAGATAGCGGCTCTGCCGAATTTGCGATGGCCAAACCGGGGCTTGTCGGATCTGCCACCCGCACATTTGCCGCGCCAGAGTTCAATATTGATATTCTAAAGGTCGAAATTCCCGTCAATATCGCGCAAATCGGCTCCGCCATGACCGAGTCCGAGGCCATGACGGCCTTCCGCGATGCCGCCGAAGCGGCGGGTGATATCCCGATCCTGTATCTCAGCGCCGGGGTCACGTTTGAACAATTCCGTGATGCGTTGGCCCTGTCGCGCAAGGCAGGCGTGAACGCCAAGGGCTTTATGTGCGGGCGCGCGATCTGGAGCGATGCAATCGCCATTTTTGGTGCTGAAGGTTCCGTCGCAATGGCCCGGTGGATGCAGTCGATCGGCCGCGAGCGGCTGGATGCATTGAAGGATGCGCTGGCATGATGTACGTTGCGAAATACAAACAGGTCCACGATGAGATCCTGAACCGGCTTCAGACCGGGCAATATGCCATTGGTATGCGCTTGCCCACCGAAAGCGAGCTGTCAAACGCCTTTGGCGTCAGCCGTGTCACCATCCGCAAGGCGTTGGAAATTCTGGTGCGCGACGGTTATCTGACCTCGCGCCAGGGCAGCGGATATAACGTTGCGACATTGTCACCGCCGACCTCAACTTGCCTTGTGTCTTTCACCGACAAAGTTCTGCGCGAAGGGCGTGTGCCTGGCGCGCGGTTGCTGCGACTTGAGGTCGAAGCAGACACTGTGCCACCTGCCGTCAAAGAGTACTTTAAAGAACCGCTGGCACTGGTTGAACGGCTGCGCACGATCGATGACGTGCCGGGCATGCTGACCCAAACATGGATACCCAGCCGGCTGGTGCCACATATCTCGGCCGATCACTTCCCGGAAACCGGGCAGAGCCAATCCATCCTCAGAATTTTGCAGCAGGTGTTCGATCTGGCTTGGACCAGCGCGTGCGAGACGTTGGACAGCCTTCTTGCCGAACCGGCAATCGCCGAACTGCTGAATATACCGGCTGGCACTCCGATACTGTCGCAGGCCTGCACCGCCTTTGACGCGGACGGGGCGCCGGTTTTCTTTGATCAGGTGTTCCGTCAGGGACCCATCAGTTTTGATCTGGCCGGGGCCGCCCCGCGCCAAACTGCGTAACGGAAGGGCGATGCTCATGTCGCTGACAATTGGATTAATCAACGCCTCTCTGCCAAGCTACTTCCCCGGCAAGCATGGCGTTTTCGAGGCTTGCTCGGATTGGGTGCGCGAGTTTTCCGCCTCATACGGCGCCTCGGTCGTCCTGGCCGAAACCGTCCCTATGAACGCGGTCGAAGCCCGCGAGGCGGTGGATGAGTTGCGCGCGAAAGGCGTGGATTTTCTGCTGCTTCTGCACGGTGGCTTCACCATGGGCGACGTGGTGCGGGAAGTGGCGCTGGAAAATCTGCCCATGGGTGTTTGGGTCACGCCCGAGCCGACGCTGACCGAGGACATACAGCTTAACAATTTTGTATCGCTTAACATGTCGATGTCGATCATGCGCGGTGTGCGGGATACACGCAAATTCCCTGTGCAATGGTATCTTGGTGCCCCAAACGAAGATCACCTGAAACGGCGGATGGGGCAAACCATCCGCGCACTGAGTGCGCGCAAGGCTTTGGACGGTGTGCGGATCGGCGTTGTCGGCGGACTGGCCATGACCTTTTACAATATGGAAGTCTCATCCGACACATTGCTTCGGCAGCTTGGCGTCTGGACCGAGCATGTTGATATCCACCACATGACCGATCTGATGGCTGCACAATCCGACGAGGATGTCGCCTCTGAGCTGTCAGCCATGACAAAGGCCGCTGAGGTGCGTGGTGTTTCGGATGATCAGATGGCACTGACCGCCTGTGCGGCATTGGCCTTGCGTCAGATCGCAACGGAAGGCGGCTATGGTGCACTGACGGTGTCCGACTGGCCCGCCTTACAAGATCATCCCGGGATGCATCCCGGTGCTGCATTCAGCTGGCTTGAGGAAAACGACGCACTGCCAATCGCATCGGAAGGCGATGTTCTGGGGGCTGTCACTCAGCTTGTGGCAAAATCTCTGACTGGTCGTGTGGGCTGCTTGTTGGATATGACGTCACCAGATTTCGACCGTGATCAGATCCTGATGTGGCATGGCGGAGGTGGCCCGCTTTACCTGGCGGACAAAGGGGTTGCGTTGATCAATCACCCGATGATCGGGCGCGGTACCGAGGCCGGACCAATTCACGGTGCCATCGCCGACTACGAATTTGCGCATGGAGACTGCACGATCCTGCGTGTCTCGCGCCACGGTACAGCGCGTTTCGCGCTTGAGGGCACAATTGCCGAAGGGCCCGCACCGGGCTTTACCGGCTGCCGCGGTTGGATCGGAGGTTTTTCTGACGCAAAGGGGGCTTGGTCAGCCCGCGACGTGGTGACAACCGTTTTGGAACACGGGCTGGAACATCACTTCATTCTTGTCCCCGGGCTGCATCGCGCCGTATTCGAGGAGTTTGCCCAATGGTGCGGCATGTCCGCGTTGCCGATAATTCCGGCCCATAACGGTCTGCCGCAAGGAGCTGACGTGTGACGACCGTTCTCCTCAAAGGTGTCCGCAAGGACTATGGCAGTTTCACAGCCATATCCCATATCGATCTCGATATCGCATCGGGAGAGTTGGTGGCCCTGCTGGGCCCGTCAGGCTGCGGCAAGACCACAACGCTGCGGATGATTGCCGGGCTGGAAATCCCGACCAGTGGGCAGATTTGCTTTGATGGCAAGGATGTCTCCGAAGTGCCGGTGCAAAACCGCAATGTCGGCATGGTGTTCCAGCGCTATGCGCTGTTTCCGCATATGTCCGTGGAAAAGAACATTCTGTTCGGGCTCAAAGTGCGCGGAACCGACAGGGCCGAGGCCGAAGATCGGCTGGAGCAAATTCTGGACGTTGTGCAACTTCAAGATTTTCGCCACCGCTTTCCGGCGCAGCTGTCGGGCGGGCAGATGCAGCGCGTGGCCATCGCACGCACGTTGATTACCAACCCGTCGGTCCTGATGATGGACGAACCGCTGGCAAATCTCGACACCAAGCTGCGCGGCGAAATGCGACGCTTTATTCGAAACCTGCAACAGCGGCTGGGGATCACCACGATTTTTGTGACCCACGATCAGATCGAAGCCATGGAACTTGCCGACCGGGTGGCGGTGATCTTCAATGGCAATCTGGCGCAGTTTGACGAGCCGGACGCCTTGTACAAACACCCCAAAAGCGTTGAGGTGGCCGATTTCATGGGCGCCACAAACGTCTTTGCCGCGCAGATCAAGGACAAGACCGCAACACTGGACTTTGGCGTGCTGACTTTTGACGCCCCGTCGCAGAACGGCACCCGCTCGGTGATGTTACGCAGCGAGGCGATCGATCTGCATCTGGATGAACCATCGGACGCGCAAAACGTCTTTCGTGGCACGATTGCGACCCGGGATTTCTTTGGCGCGAACATCACTTACGGGGTCAGTTGCGGCCGTGAGACGGTGCAGGTCACGGAACAATCCCGCCGCGTTATCGATGTCGGGCAAGACGTCTGGCTGACCATCGCGCCCGAGCGGATCTGGGTCATTCAGGAAACCGACTAGTGGAAAGAATTCAGAGGAGGAGACCATGAAGAAAACACTTCTTACGTTATCCCTGCTTGGAGGGTTGGTGACGAGTGCGTCTTATGCGCAAGATGTCGAGGCCTTCCGCGACGCTGTTACATCCGGCTCGGCGACTTGGGAGGATATTCAGGCACGCGCCAAGGAAGAGGGTGAAATCAACCTCTACTACTGGGGCGGCAGCGATCAGATCAACATCTGGATGGATCGTTTTGCTGCGCCGGGGCTTGAGGCCGAAGGCGTAAAGCTCAACCCTGTTCGCATAACCGGCACCAAGGACGCGGTTGACTTGGTTCTGGCCGAGCTTGGCTCGGGCAAGGGTCTGGGCGAAGGCAGCGTTGATGCGATCTGGGTGAACGGTGAAAACTTTGCGACGCTTAAACGCCAGAGTGCCCTGTTCGGTGCCTTTGCGGACAAACTTCCTAACAGCGCCAATATCGAGTGGAATGCCGATGATCCGCGCGCATTGCTGAACCTGCGCGACTTTGGCGTTGAAACCAACGCGTCGGAAATGCCATGGTCAGGTCAGCAATATGTGTGCTCGGTCAATACCGGTCGGGTCGCGAAGGAAGATATTCCGGGCACGTTTGCGGAACTCAAAAGTTATCTTGAGGCCAATCCCGGAAAGTTCGCCTATGTCAAGCCGCCCCATTTCATCGGCAACACTTTCGTTCAGGCGGCGATCTACGCGCATAATCCGGACGGCAACGGAGCAGTTCCGTTCCAGAACTCGGTTGAGGATTTGGGGGCCGCAGAATTGGCGCGACTGATCACGCCGGGCATGGAATACCTCAAAGAGCTGGACGGGATGTTGCTGGGGGCGTCAGGAAGCAGCGCAAGATATCCCGAAGACCCGTCAGCCCTGAATGGCTTGTTCCTGAACGGCGAAATCGATTTTTCCTGTCAGTTCGGTCTTTATGGTGTCGCAATCGGGTTGCGGGATGGCACCTATCCTGAGGGGGCGGAACAGTTCATCTTCCCAGAAGGCAACATGATCAAGAACAAGAACTATCTTGTCATCCCCGCGAACGCGCCTAACCCGGCCGCCGCGCTGGTTATGGCCAACTACATGGCCTCGGTCGAAGCGCAAGCGTCCAAGCTCGAGGTTGCTGGTATGCCACCGGGTATTGACCCATGGCGTTTGTCCGAAGACGACGTTGCAAAGCTGACCGCAGCCTCACCCGGTTTTGTCGGCATTACGCAGCAAGAGTTGGACGCAAACACCGCGCCCGACACCAATGCGACGCTGGTTGATGTCATCGAGGCCGCATGGCTGGAATACATCGAGCGCAAAAGCACGGACTCGATCGATGTGATCGTGGAACGCGCCGTTGCCAACCTGAACCAGTGATACTTACCCAGAGCCTCCGCGCTGTGCGGGGGCTCGAACAAGGATTTCAGAATGGGTGGTTCTGCGCCAAACGAACTGGGACGGTTGCGTCGGGAACGACGGCTGATGCTATTGCAATTGCTGCCGGTTGTGCTTGTCTTGACGGTGCTTTTTGGCGGCGCCCTTGTGCTGGGCGTCATGCAATCGCTGGGCTTTGCGCCCTGGTTTGGTGTGAACACCTTTCCCGATTTTTCTTATTTCCGCGCGCTCTGGGGTGAAGCCTCATTTTGGCAATCACTCTGGCTGACGCTGTACTACGCTGTTGCAGCGACTATACTTTCATTGGTCCTAGGTATTCTTCTTGCACTTGCGCTGGTGCGCAGCTTTCCGTCCAAAACGCTATATAAATACCTCTACAAACTGCCTTTGATGATCCCGTACACCGTTGGCATTGCGCTGGCCGTGATCATGTTGGGCAATGGGGGAATGCTGTCGCGGCTGATGGCCTTTGCGGGCTTGATCGACGACCCCGCGCAGTTCCCGCAGATCCTCAAGACGCATATGGGCTGGGGCATTATCGCCGTATATGTCTGGAAACAGACCCCATTTGTCGCCCTGACCATCTACGCCGTTCTGCTGGGCGTCGGGCGAGAGACAGAAGAGGCCGCAGCAATACTGGGTGCCAACAAGCGGCAGGTTTTCTTTTTGGTGACACTGCCGCAGATCTTGCCGGGAATCATTTCATCGACACTCATTATCTTTGCTTTCAACATAGGGGCCTTTGAAGCACCGTTCATCCTCGGTGGTGGATTCCCCGACACCCTACCAGTGGTCGCCTGGCGATACTTCAACGATGCGGATTACACTCTGCAGCTTCAGGGGATGGCAACGGTTGTGTCCATCGCGCTTATCGCAGGCGGTATCCTTTATAGCTACCTCGCGATTTACCGGCGGTATGAACGCCGCATCGGGAGGCAATAACAATGGCACGTTGGAATGCCAATGCCACGGCCCTGAGCGAACGGCTTTCGCCTTTTCAGAAAGTCTATTTGTGGCTGATCGCAGGGTTCATCCTGGGCCCCTTCGTCCCGCTGATCATCCAGAGCTTTGCGTTCCGCTGGGCCTGGCCTGATCTGCTACCAAGCACATGGTGGCTGGAGCAACGTGAGAAATCAGTTTTGCCCCTGGCCTGGGACTACGTGATCTCACCCTATAGTCAGGTCTGGGAGGCCACGCTGAACACGGTCTTTATCGGTAGCGCGGTCACGGTGATCTGCCTGATTATCTGCCTGCCCGCGGCCCGAGTACTTGCCCGCGAAAGCTTCCGCGGCAAGTCGGCCTTTGAGTTCTTTCTCTCCATGCCCCTCATCGTGCCCGAGGCAGCCATCGGTATCGCACTTCTGATGATCTTTATCCAGATCGGGCTGGCCGGGACATATACAGGGATCATCATTGTCCACCTTATTCCCACGATTCCTTACATGATACGCATGCTCACCGCTGTTTATCAGGGACTGGGTCGTGATTTCGAAGAACAGGCGATGATCCTTGGCGCATCACGCTGGCAGATTCTGCGCATGGTGACCCTGCCCATGCTGTTGCCGGGCGTGGTTGCAGGGGCGCTGTTTACGTTTCTGGTGTCTACAAATATCTTCCTTCTGACCTTTTTTATGGGTCAGGGCAAAATCATCACATTGCCAACACTGCTTTTCTCGAAAATCGCGGGTGGTACGTTGGACGCGTCAGCGGCAGGCATAACACTGGTTGTGACGGTGCCCGGTATCATCCTTTTGGTCATTACCGAGCGGTTCATCAAAGAAGAGGCATTTGGCAAAGGCTTCGGCAACTAGAAAGGCAAAGACATGACGACTTTGAAAGAGGCCGTGGAACGGTTCATCCCCCTTGATCATAAGCTGATAAAAACACGACTGGGCCGACCCGGCACGATGCCCCGCGTTATCATCGACACCGACACCGCCAACGAGATCGATGACCAATATGCCGTGGCCTGGGCGTTGTTGTCGCAAGACCGCCTTAACCTCGAAGGCGTTACCGCCGCCCCCTATTCGTTCCTACATCACCGAGACGGCCTTTATGATGCGGTGGCCGCCCTGCAAAAAGGCGGCGGAACAGATCACGACAGTAAATTTGTGGGCCCCTTCGCGGGATGGGCGCAACGATTGCTAGCCGATGGCCGTACGGCGGATGACATTGAGTTTGTTACGCCGGATGTCGGTGAAGCGCGCTCTTACGATGAAATCCTTCGCGTATTTGACGCCTGCGGTGTCGGCTCCGAAGGCAAAGTGTACCATGGCTCGACACAGCATTTGCCGTCATATGACGCGCCGGTTGATTCCGATGCGGCCCAGTTCATCATCAAACAGGCGCGCAATCGCGAAGATGGTCCTGTTTACATTCTCGCCATGGGGGCATTGCCAAACATCGGTTCCGCCCTGCTGATGGCGCCGGACATCATTGACAATATCGTTGTGGTCTGGACTTCAGGCTTTCCCAGCTATGCCCCGTTTTGCAACGAACCTTCACTGAACCTCGTCCAAGACCAGTTGTCGTCGCGTCTGCTGTTCGAATGCGGTGTGCCGCATGTGTATCTGCCAGGCTACCATGTCGGCGCGCAGCTGACGATTTCCAAGCCCGAAATGGCAGCTTTTGTTAAGGGCCGCGGAGCGATTGGTGACTATCTTTGGCATCTCTACACAAACAACCCGTTGCACGTGAAATACGCGATATCAGAACCGGATACTAAAACGTGGGTGATCTGGGACATTATCAACGTTGCTTGGATGCTTGATGCCGCCTACGTGCCGACCCATCTGACAACCTCACCGCATCTAAGCGCCGATCTATACTGGCAGAATGACCCATCGCGCCACCTCATGCGCGAAGCCTATGATGTCGCACGGGATGTTGTTTTTGAGGATTTTTATCGCGCTATTGAGAGAGGATAATCCAATCAGTTGTTTTTGGTATGATCTGTTACTCGAGGTCGACCATGGCTTAGAATCAAGGCCGATAACCAATACATGCCGGTTGCAGAGAGAAAGACTTTTGGACATCTATCGTAGCGTGTCGCGACACGCCACCAGTCCTTGAGCCTGCCGAACATGAACTCAATTCGCTTGCGCCGTCTGTATCGGCGCTTGTCGTACTTGACGGTGGTCTTGCGTTGCTTTCGACCCGGGCTGCAGGCGCGTATCCCTTTGTCTTTTGACGCATCTCGGAACCAGTCGGCGTCATAGACGCGATTCCCGAGCAGCCAGTCGACGTTTGGGAAGCTGCTGGGCAGCGCCTGCGCGCTGATTTAGTCGCTGACCTGACCCCGGCGGTGACGAACAGGTCGAGCGGTCGCATGGGCCTCTGCGGCGATGTGCTGTGTCAGCGATTGCGCAGAAGTATCGCGTCACTCAGCGGTTCATCGTGGTGTGATCGACGGATAAACCTCGCTCTGCCGAGATCTCCTGCAGATCGCGGTAGGAAACGCCGTAGCGAACATAAAGGAGCGCAGCGAATAGGGTCACATCTTTCTGATACTGTGCACCTTTGAAGGAAACCATGAGCAGGCTTTCGGCTGGATACGACCGACAGTCATTCACTCGCCAAATCCGAAAGCATCAACGGTCGAAAGTTTGCAACACAACCGTTTTACACTAACCATCGCTTTAGACGCGCTTCATAGCGATACGCGGCCTCGCCTTCTTTGTGCCACACAAGCACCTCTTCAAAGAAAGAACGGAGTTCTGGGTCTTCGAGGGCCGCCCGGGTCAGGGCGCGAGCTTGTCCATCGCTCACCAAGAGTACTTCGTCGGAGTCCCAAAGCTGTGGTGCACTCTGGAAGATGTCAGCCCAAAGGGCAATATCAAACCCGCCGGGATCGCGCTGGAAAAGCGCTTCGGTCGAGCTTTCCACGGGGTGAGAGGAAGCCAGGCAAAGGCAGGTCAACCAGCCGTCCTTCGCCACGTATCCAGGTGTGCTTACCAGCGCTACTTTGCGACCTTTCAATTCGTCTGGAAGAGGCTTTATCCACCGGTGCCGGTACCAGTCTCGAGGAGCTTCAAAGAGCGCCCTAGGGGCTAGAATTTGCCCGCCCTTGGAGCGAATAGGGAAAACGGGGTCGACCAGAACTAAGGGTTCAATATCGGCTAGTTGGAAGCCTTTCGCGCGGGTACAGTCTGCAAAGAACCGTTCAAATCCGTGTTCAAACTGGTCACCGATTTGGGTGCTTTCGTCAGTGAACATCTCAGCGCCAAGGCGGAGAGTTTTCAAGGGTGACAGCGCCTCTGTTCGCGCCCAAAACATGGTCCCTGCGAAGAAATCGTCCTTGATCTGCGCAGGAACAAGTCCGGCACGCACGCATAAGTCGCCGCGAATGGGCAGGCTGGCTTCATGGCCGGGATCAATGCCGCTCCCGTTTTTTAGACGCAATGTGGCGGGGCCCATCATGCCGAGATTTGGTCGCATCGCAAAGTGGTTGAGGATGTTTTGCACTTGGACGGGCGAACCCAACAGATCCAAGAGGACCCTGCGGCGCCACAGATGCCCAAACCGCGCGCCGGTGACACCACTTAGAACCGAGCGTTTCCCGTGAATTTTGCAGATGAGACTGATACCGTCCAAAAGCCCGGACTGGAAAACGGTAACAAAGGGACGAATGTCGCGACCCAAGTTCTCGACGCTGAGGATTTTTGCCCCGGGGAATTGGAAGTTGATCTGCTCCTCAAGTGCGGGGTTGGGTGCAGTAAGGGTGACGATCAGGCGGAAGGTCAGTTTGGAGTGCGTCAGAAAGGTGCTGACCTCGTCCCAAAGCTCTGGGTAGTGGAGATGCAAAACGACCGCGATCGCGCCGTCGAAATTCGGTGCAGGGGCATCTTTGTGCGGTAGATCTGGGATTGCATCAAGAATCATCGGAGAGGACAGAAGCGTAGCCAAGCTCTCGCTGCCCAAATCCATTCCCCGATTGTCCGCAAGACTGGCGCGGGGTGCGCCTTTGGCGGGGCGCTCAAAACTGTAGATGCAGCCTCCATGGCGCAATGGGGCGGCGAAGCGGGATTTTCTAAGGATGCGGGAAGCGGTGTGGTGGCTCCATAAATCCGGGCGGGATTTGCGGATTTCTAGATGCTGTGCGTGAATCGTCACGTCATGTTCCATGGGCGTGACATGGAAACTTTGGAAGGCGTCGGAGGGCAAAAGGATGTGATCAATGGCCCCTGTTGCGTGATGAATCTCGATTATCTGGGGTTGGTCTGTCCGGCATTGGAGCTGATACCGGATGCCTGCCGTTAGACTATGGGGTCGCATCTGGTTCATTGTGAGCACTGCGCTTTGATTTCCGTGTTAATTGCCTTTTTCGATGCGCTAATCCGACAGCGCAGGGCCTTTTGAAGCGGCATGCGACGGTCGGAAAGGCAGTTTCGGCGAATAGCTTTTTGGGTGCAATAGGTATAATAATCATGGCCCATCGGGAATAGGTCTTTGAGCATTCACTGCTTCCAGTGGTCGGAGAAATCGAGGATGCCCGGCACGTTTGCGACCTTTTGGGGCGTGTAGGCAGCCTCAACCTTTGAGGCTATGGGAGCGCATCCGAATCATATTGCGCACGCGCAACGATATCGGCGTCTATGGCTTTTTGCGATGAGCTAAGCCGATGACGCAGGGCTTTTTTTAGACGACGGATGGCGGTTTGAAGGGCTGTTTCGGCCCATGGGGTTTGGTTACGATAGGTCCAGTAAAGATGGCCCAACGGATTCAAGTCTTTGAGCATCCACGGCTTCCGGCGGTCGGTAAAATGAAGGATGCCGGGCGCGTTTGCAGCCTCCAGCGCTTCTTCGGGCGTATAGGCGGCCTCAACCTCGGATGGCAGGTAGAGCCGGGTTCCTGCATTCCAGCGCAATGGCAAGGACTGGGTTTGACCACAAAAAACCAGATTGAGCAGATCCTGATCTTGCAGGGTGATCCTCTCTTTATGGGTCTCGTAGGCGGTTGCCAATGCGGTATCAAAATCCATGGCTCTTATCGCGTCCAGGTCGAAGATCGCGACCCCTGCGTTGAAATAGAGATGCTCAGATGGCAGGCCAAGGCGCGCTGATTGAGTGAGGCCTCCCTCATCCGGGCAGGCGCCTATGGGGTAACCGTTTAAAGGTGTGGACCAGAGGTGCTCCAGCGCGTCGGTGACCACGGTGTCGGAATCAATATAGATAATTTTTTGGATGGCTTTTGGCAGAGCCTTGTGCATGGCCAACCGATAGTATGTGGCTCTCGAAATATATGCACGATTGAGGGGAAGTTCGGTAAGCGACTCGGTATTGACAGGCAAGAAGATGAGTTGATTACGAGCGGTCGTGGAGAGATTCTTGCGGGTTGTGTCGCTCAGGGACCCGTCCTCGAGTATATGGAAATTTAGGCGCTCCGGGTGGCCCGCGTGATCGAGGGCTGAGGCGATAGTGACTGCGGCGTGGGGGGCATAGGTTTCGTCAATGGCCAGCACCACATGGATGGTCTGGGGGACGGTGTCCTGCGCACGTGCCTTTTGTGCGGCTATATTGGCCAATACTTCTTCCGGTAAAGTTGGAATGCGCGGGTGGATCATTGGGTGCCTATCGGGGTGTATTTCGGTCGACACTATGTCACCGATATTTGCATTGTCAAAGAAGCTCCGCCTGGGTTTCATGTGGGCCCTTGGTTGTCTTTCTCATCGTCCGATTGTGCCGCAAATTCTTGGGAAAGTTAGGCAGAGCGTTCGTTTGGATGCACCTATCCTGCGATTTCGGCAAACTCTCGCAATCCGCACATCGCTGCGCTGGGGATTGCCTCTTTCGGATCATGTTGGCTACCTCGATGCCATCCAGTGTCGCGGACGCGGATGACAATGGCTTGAACCCTCACATGTGCCGCACCCGTCGTTTGATAGACCTGTGATCCTGCTCGATCATGTTGTTCAAAAATCTGGACCAGATTGTCTGCACTTTGGCTGGGCGGCCAAACCACATGGGTATCCTGTTCTCTTCTCGATTACCGGCTGCATGGGGGCCGCTCTTGTCGATTGCGATCTTTCCTAGGACACCGTTTGATGACAGTGCTTCGGCAAAGAACTTGGTCGCCGCAGGGCCATTTCTTCGCTCTGAGAGCATGAAATCAAGAGTATTTCCTAACTTGTCGGCAGCGCGATAGAGATACATCCACCTCCCACGCTCACGGACATATGTTCCTCCATGCGCCGGGAATCCGGTGTGGGACGCTTCATCGATTGGGCGCGCGCTGCGATCATCGGCGAATACTTCGCGACCCATCTGTTCAATGTAGCATGATGCGCGCGCAGGCCCCGTTCAGCCATAATTCCCTCAAGGTGCGATAGGAAACAGTGTACCTCAGATAGAAATACACTGCGTACAGAACCGCATCCTTGGGGAAGTGGCAGCTGTTCAAAGACATCATACAGAAGCCCGCTCGTGGTCGTATTGAAGGCAAAGAGCACCTGAATCCGCGTTTTCGCCAACCTCGGTCAAGATTTTGCGACACAACCCTTGAGTTCTCTTATTAGCTAAAGCACCGCGCTCATAATGCGCATAAATATTATAAAATGCGCACAACTCTAAAGGTGACAAATCCATTCCATCCAGCGCCAACCACGTGCGTTGCAGAGACGTCTGGGAGACTAGGTGATCACTCGAAGGCGTCAGGCTCCATATCCAACCAAAAGGCGAAGATTGCTGTCGCATTCAGGCCTGATCGCCAACCATGCGCCCGGAAGTGCTCTCGATCCAGATCGTTGTTCAATCCGGCAAGGAACAGCCGTTTGTCTGCATCTCGCTGTGTGGGGTTTCGCCGCGAAACCAGATCCTCGACGATCGCCAATTTGCGGGAACGCTCCGCTCGTTCTGACGCCCGCGCCTCGTAAGCCTGATCTTCCTGGGCCTTTTCAACCTCTCGTTCACGGGCGGCTTCGACCGCCTCGGGACTGGGCTCGGGTGCGGTTTCATTCTCCGGCGCTCTGTAGTCATCCCGCAACGCAGCTGAGAGATATCCGAGTGTTGACTTAATACCCCCCTGCCCGCTGACGTAGTCGAGCTTTTGCTGAACATAGTCTTCACCATGTTCAGCTATCCATTGCCGCGCCAACCTATCCGACACCCCCTGCTCGCGCAGCGTTTTGTATATCTTCAGGTTCCGAACGCCGTCACCATCGTCAATCTCGAACATCGCCTTCTGCGGGTTGCCTTTGATCAGGAACCGAATGTCGGTAACGGTGCGCCCCTTCTTCTTGAACTCCGGTTCAATTAGAATGTCCGAGCTTTTGTTCACCTCAGCAACAGCAGGTTTGATGATCTTGGCGTTGAGATGTTTGAAACTGCCATAGTAGTCGCTTCCATCCACGCCCATCAGTTTTCGAAAAACATCCAGCGCCCACCATCCCGTCGATCCGGTACGCACAAATCGGTAGCAGTTTTCGTACAATGCCAAGCCGTGTCCGGAACTGAAGTTTCGCTGGATTTGAACATTTATCAGCGCGTAGATCTTCGGATCGTAAAGTTTCTGTGCAAGCGCAGGGGAATACGCATACTCGCAAACTCCGGCCTTGAGTTTTGCGAAACTAAGCAACGACGAGACGCCCCATTCCTGACGGCCCTGTTCGTCCAGCATATCCCATTCTGCTACGGTCTCGGCCAGAGCCCTAAGGCTGGCGCGTAGCGTGTCAAAGTCGTTCGAATTGTATCCAACCATCATCGCCAAAGTCCGAGCGTCGATGGTGTGGGTTTGTGCGGACGTTAGCGCGTCATATGCATTCAACAGAAGGACATTGGATAACTTGCGCTGCAATAGTGTCAGCTTGCCGCTAATGTGAATTGCAGCAACGTTCTTCTTCACTGTTTCCCGGCGCAATGCGCCAGAAAGCTGATCCATGTCCAATTGTGTATCCGGCATGATTCTGCCTGGCTGCTCGTTTTGACATTTCTGCCACGAAAGGTACCCGTTGATCAATCTTAATTGGGTGCCCAAATACAGGATCACATGAATCCCGTAGACAGGTACCTTATTCCGAAAGTGCTCGACTTATCCCCAGGCAACTGGTCGTGGGGGTTCGGAGACCGGCTGTTACGCAGGAGCACAACCTCCAAAAGAGACAAGATTAGGGTCTGATTGGTGCAGATTCTTAACAACCTGAGAATCGGGGCCCTTCTTCCCGGATTCTGGCCCCTAGCCTCCCGTAGATGGGCACCTTTTATCCTGTAGATGGGTGCTCCAGGCACTGAAAACAGGTGCCATACTAGGCGCAAATAATTGTTAAATAAAGATATTAACGTCCTAAAGACTCTAAAGTCTCTAAAGTAAATAAACTATTTGTTGCGTCCTTTTCTTCGATTTTGGGAAGTTTCGCCACGAAACCGGTCTAAGCGTACACCTACTGTGGAAAAACTTGAGAACAAGGATAGCCGCCGGACCAAATGTTCGCTACATTCCGCAATATACGCCGACAAGGCGAACATTACCCGAGGCATCGACAGTGAATAAATCCAACCAACCCCCGCTACCGCCATATCTGAATCTGGATCCGGAAATGGCGGCGACAAAGTTACCCGATCCTATCGGCACTTCGCGATTCGCAAAAGCAGCGACGTTCTGTGCAAAGGGCCGAGAGGACCTGGCGCGCAGAGGCTACGCTCCGGATGGAGAAAAGCGTTTGCGGCGATTTTCAATCTGGGAGATCACCAAATATCTCATCCCTGTTGCACCCGCCCATCTTCGCCGTGTCCTCAAGGCAAATCCCGATCTTCCTCAGGGTGAGGGAGAGGCCGGCTCCAAGTGGTTCACCTTGGAAGAAGTGCTCACCCTACGAAAGCACTTTGCGGCAGAGGGTGTCAGCACGAAGGAATATCTTCCTTATCGCCCTGATGGTTTACCGGCTAAGGTTGTCGCTGTTGCGAACTTCAAGGGCGGCGTCGGCAAGACCTCAACAGCGGCCCATCTGGCTATGTCGGCGGCTTTGGACGGCTATAAGGTTCTGGTCATCGACTTGGACAGCCAGGGATCAATGACTTCGATCCTCGGAGGGCAGGTTGCCGATGAATGGCAAACGGTGTTTCCGTTGGTTGCAAAGGACTATGCCAAGGCCGTCCAGGAAGAAAACCGGGTACGCTCAGCCTCAGGTCAGCCAGAGATCCCGCTAGACGAAACCCTGCAGGAGGCATTGACCACCCTGCCCCGCAACGTCATTCAAAAAACGCACTGGCCCAATATCGATCTGATCGGTGCGCAGCTGAACCTGTATTGGGCCGAGTTTCAGATCCCGGTTTGGCGCATGGGATTACGTAGTTGGCCCTTGTGGGATGGGTTGACCAATTTTCTTCAGGACGAAGGTATTCTGAACGACTACGACGTTGTGTTCCTCGATACTCCTCCTGCACTTGGGTACCTAACGATCAACGCTCTGGCTGCGGCGGATATTTTGTTGGTTCCTCTGGGCGCTTCATTTCTGGAATTTGATTCCACAGGCCGCTTCTTCGATATGCTCTACACCACGTTTGCCAGTATTGAAGATGGCGAGAACTCGGCGCAACGCGCGGCGGGTTTACCGGAGTTAAAGTTCGAATGGGATGTAGTACGGGCCATCATCACGCGGTTCGACGCCAGCCAGCAGACAGATATGGCCAACGTCATTCAGGCCTATTTTGGTGATTTTATGAACGCATACCGGCAGGACTATACGGCCTTGGTCGGGCAGGCGGGTGAACAAGTGAACGGCATTTACGAGGCGGACTATCGCGACTTCAACCGAGAAACTTATGTGAGGGGCCGAGAGACATTCGACCGGACCTACGCAGAATTCAAAGAGGTTCTGATCGGATGTTGGTGGCGCGATGCTCAGATGGGAGGAGAAGCAGATGGCTAAACGCAGAAGACTGACCGCCCCGGATACGGCGGAATTGGAACAGCTCGAGGCGGGTTTCGCGGCGAAACCATCGATCAGCCCGTTTGAGACAAAGACGACAACACCACCGATAGCCCAGGTCGCAGCCGAAGCCGCGTCGCTGAACGGTATGGTGGCGGTTACGGATCGCGTGGCGTTGGCCCAGGATCAGGGGGACGCCGCGCGCTGGCGCGATGCCGAGAACGCAGGGCTTGTCGCGCAAAACCTGCCTTTGGATCAAATTGATGCCGACTTCATCCGGCGCGACCGTATGGTCGAAGACGAAGAGGCCATGGCCGAGCTTCTGGAATCCCTGCGTGTTCACGGTTTGCGAACGCCCATCGAAGTCACGCCCGACGGTGACGGTTTTGGCCTTATCTCCGGCTATCGTCGATTGGACGCATTTCGGCGGCTGTCAGAAACAGACCCCAGGTTTTCCCAGATACCAGCTTTTGTTCGGCAGGCTGGGACGGGGCAGGGGGCTTACGTTTCGATGGTCGAAGAGAATGAGCTTCGATCAAATCTCAGCCCCTACGAACGAGGCCGTATCGCGGTTCTTGCTGCGGGGCAGGGAGTCTTCGACACGACTGAGGCTGCTGTGGATGTTTTGTTTGCCGCTGCATCCAAAGCCAAGCGGTCAAAGGTACGCAGCTTTGCGGTTGTTCATGAGGCGCTAGGCGATCTTCTAAAGCACCCAATTGCTCTGACGGAAAAGGCAGGCCTTAAGCTTGCATCCGCCCTCCGCGATGGGGCGCAATCAAAACTTCGTCAAACTCTTGCGTCAGCAGAAGTGTCGGATGCAAAAGAAGAGTGGTCGTTGTTGGAAGCGGCTCTGAAAGATACGCCTGAACCGACCGAAACAAAGGCGCGCGGAGGACGGCCACAAGAAGTTCAGCGATTGGCTCCGCAGATTTTGCCGGGAGGCGGAGAGATTTTGGCAGAGGTGTCATCTGGCGAAATGCGGATTCGCATCAAGGGGCGTGAACTGAGGCCCAAAGACGCGGAGCAACTGATCGAAAAAATCTCAAGTTATCTGGGTTAGTTTCGTCACGAAACCCACAGCGCCTGACGAGCCATGCGGTTCATCGATATCAATGTGGGCGCTGAAAGCTTGAAACGCTGCTTTAACCACACGCCAGAGTAAGTTAAGCGACTACCCTGTCGTGCGCAAAATGCGCAAATAATGATCATTAAATGATTGAGGTGACTTTAAGAGAGGGCTGCACCCAGAGTTCCCTGGCAACCATTATTAGTGGCGCAGGTTTTTTGGGGGATTTTGTTGCGAAGTTTCTTGCTGTCCGAAGAGGTTACGTTGGATCTGCGGGTTAAGCAGCCAGTTCCGCAAATTGACGAAATGGGCAGGGTCCAGACGTGAGTTGACCTTTGCGGATCAGTTTCACGCCTCGACACCTGTAAGAGTTGCCGAAGCTGAAGCGAAAGACTTGAGGCCGAGCATCGGGCGGGTTCGTCTTTTGATGAAACGGTGTTCTTACTCGACGATATCGTTCAAGTATCTCCGCCTCACCATCTCAATTCGGATCGGGCAGCCAAAGCCTTTGAGCATTTTGTTGATAGCTTTGATGCTGGAGGTGTTAGCACCGCTCTTGTCGGTCACATTCTTCCTCGGCAATCCATTTGTCTCTAAAATCCGGGTGAAGAACTTGGTCGCTGCAGGTTTGTTTCGGCGTGGTGAAAGCGTAAAATCAAGCGTCTTGCAGTGTTTGTCGACGCCTCGGTAGAGATAGACCCATGCGCCAGGAGTGATCACACGGTCCTTTGCGCCTTCGCGCTGCTTCCACAATGGAGCGAAAGTACCGTGTTACCCGTGGGTTCAGCGTGGTCTGATCGACCGAAACACCTCGCTCTGCCATTATCTCTTCCAGATCGCGGTAGGAAACGCCGTGTCGAACATAGAGGAACACTGCGAATAGGATCACATCTTTTGGATATTGTGCACCTTTGAAGGAAATCATGAGCTGGCTTTCGACTTGATACGACCGACAGTCATTCACTCGCTAATTCCGAAAGCGTTAATGGCCGAAAGTTTGGAATAGAACCCTGCCAAGTCGTCCGCACATGAATTGAACATAGCGAAACAGGGGGACCGTTTGGGGAGCTTTTTTGCTAAGTCATTGGAGGGGCTGGACGAGGGGGTCAATGCCAGCCCCTCAACAAGGGGTACACAGAGTGGTGTTTGTGCTCCGTTAACTGACGTCTAGCACCCGGTGGTGATACGTGTAATTGGGGGAACCCCTTAGTGTGTCAAATTTCTGCGAAACGATTGGTTTCCGAAAAAGAAACGGTGAGTTTCGCAAGGAATCATGGACACAATTTTGCCGCAATGCGATACGTTCTGTGTGGGTGGCACGTCTTGATTTTAGTACGTACAGTTTTTCAACTGGTTTTCGAGGGGGTTGTGAGTGCGGCGTGTCGCCCCGCGTTTCTCTAGCTCCATCAGCAAAATTGTTTGAATGGTTGCCGCAACGTCAAGCAAATTGGGCGTCTCTCTTCAGAAAACAGACACAATTCTAACCCGCGCATTGTGTATTGGGAAGAAGCGACGCGTCTTGAAATGAGGTTTACGATTTCAACGAGGGGGTACGAGTTTGGCGCGTCGCACCTCTTCAATCAGCCACTTGCAGTATCGCGGTAATGCTGGCACTCGGTTTCAAGGTGTGAATGGCGGGCTTGTCGGCATCTCAGAAATTGCAAACCTTGCTGATGAGTGTCTGCTACCTACTGCCAAGCGAGATGCTCACAGAGAACAGCAGTGGCGAGTCCACAGTGATCATTCGTAGCTGTGCAGCGTGCAATTTCTCAGACGAATTCCAAATGCGGACTGGCAACAACTGCTTCCTGAGTTTTTTACTTGGGTTTATGGGTCAAATGTTCTAAGGAGGCCTCATAGTCTATAGGAGAGCCTGCTATGAACACTCGTTTCATCAGCGGCTTTGCCCTGACGCTTGCAGCAACCGTGACATTTCTCACGCCAGCAACATCCGCAAAGGCCGAAGCCGTAACCCTAACCGACATTGCTGGTCGTCAAGTGACGCTTGACGAGCATCCCGACAAAATCATTCTTGGCGAAGGCCGGATGATGTATGCGATTGCGGCGATCACAGACGGCAACCCGTTCGATCAGATTGTCGGCTGGAAAGACGATCTGGTTCAGTATGACCCGGATGCGTTTCGCAAATTCGAAGACGTTTTCCCGATAGATACGCAGCGGATGATCAATTTTGGCAACCCATATGCCGGCGACTTCAGCATTGAGGCTGTGCTCGAAGCAGATGCTGATCTTGTTCTACTTGACAGCGGCAACCTCTTCAAAGCGGAAGAAACTGGACTGATTGATAAGCTGGACAAGGCTGGTGTGCCTGTTGTGTTCATCGATTTTCGCCGCAATGCAACCGAAAATACAGTGCCCTCGCTGTTGATCCTCGGACGCATCTTGGGCGAGGAAAAAGGCGCGGCCAAGTTTATCGATTTCTACATTTCTGAGATGAAAAAAGTCACTAATGTAGTCGATCAAATCCCGGCCGAGGAGCACCCATTAGTGGTCCTTGAGAACGCAGCAGGTTGGCAACCAGACTTCTGTTGCTGGTCTTTTGGGCCTTATAACTATGGCCGCTTCGTGGAATTGGCAGGTGGCAAGAACTATGCCTCAACGCTGGAGAATGCCTACTCTGTAAGCGTGTCCATGGAAGGGGTAATCGATGCCGACCCTGATCATGTGATCGGTACAGGGGCCAACTGGGCTGAAGCCAAACCAGAAGTGACTTCTACATTGCTTGGGTATGAAGGGGATCCGGCGGTGAATGCCGAGAAGATCGCCGCCCTTGCGGCACGTCCGGGCTTTGCTGAATTGCGAGCGGTCAAAGATGGAAATTACCACTCAATCTACCATCAATTCTACAATTCTCCATATCACTTCGTGGCTATTCAGCAGATCGCCAAGTGGCTCTATCCAGAGGATTTCGAGAACCTCGATCCACAAGAGACGTTCGAAAGGCTGCATGACGAGTTCATGCCTTATGAAGCATCCGGCCAGTTCTGGCTGAGCGCTGACAAATAAGAAAAGAGGATCCGCCGTACTTTGGACGGCGGGTCATTCGCGAATGACAGATATCTCCAATTCTCCAAGCGTTGACACAATTGTCGGCGGATATCGCAAACGCGCGGTCTTGCGCGTCGCGCTCGTCGCGGCGGCTGCCTTGATCTTGTTTACAACGGTCGTGATAGATGTAGTTACCGGCCCGGCTGATCTGAGTTTCTGGCGCGTTGCCCATGTGATCTTCGATCCTTCTGTGGCGACAGCGAAAGAAGAGGTCATCATTTGGGATCTGCGATTGCCCATTGCGATGATGGCCATCGTGGTTGGTGCCATGCTGGGTGTTTCAGGTGCCGAGCTTCAGACGATCCTGAACAACCCGTTGGCCGAGCCCTTCACTTTGGGCCTTTCGATGGCAGCAAGCTTCGGTGCTGCGGTTGCCATCGTACTGGGCTGGTCTGTCCTGCCCGGTGTTGGCGCTTTGTTTGTGACGGTGAACGCGTTTTTCTTTGCAATGGCCGCCTCGCTTTTGCTGTTTTTTGTCCCGCGCCTGCGCGGCGCAGACCCCGAGACGATGATCCTTATGGGCATCGCAATGATGTTCACCTTCAACGCTTTACTAGCGTTTCTTCAATATGGTGCGTCCGAGTTGCAACTTGCGCAGCTTATCTTCTGGCAATTGGGCTCACTGGCTCGCGCAACATGGCCCAAGGTCGCCATCTGCGTAGTGATCCTAGCCGTCGTCCTTCCCTATTTCCTGAGCCGCTCGTGGGCTTTGACGGCCGTGCGGATGGGGGAAGACAAGGCCGCGGCCCTCGGCGTCAATGTCAACGCGCTTCGTCTGATGGTGCTTGCCGGCGTGTCGCTGTTGTCAGCGGTTGCCGTGTCATTTGTCGGCGCAATCGCCTTTGTCGGACTGGTCGCGCCACATATCGCACGCATGATTGTTGGTGAAGATCAGCGTGGGTTCTTGCCCCTGTCCGCGCTCGCTGGTGCTTTGATCCTGTCCGGTACGTCGATTGCGTCCAAGGCTATCACCCCGGGCATCGTGTATCCGATAGGCATGATCACGTCGCTGATCGGTATTCCCTTCTTCGTGAGCCTGATCCTCAGCCAACGCAAAAGGCATTGGCAATGATGCTAGAAGCCAGAAATCTGAATTTCGCCTACGGCGCACGGCCGATTTTGAAATGGGCTGGCTTTTCTCCCCTGAAACCGGGCCAGATGACAGCATTGATTGGTCCGAACGCGTCAGGAAAATCCACCTTGTTTCGCGTGATCGCTGGGCTGCTGACAGCAGATGGCTCAGTCACACTTGGTGATACCGATCTGGCAACACTGTCTGCCAAAGCGCGGCTAGCGCGTGTTTGTTTCATGCCACAGTTCTTTGCTGCAAACGCTGCGCTGACAGTTTTTGATGTCGTGATGGTGGCACGCAAGAACCTGAGCGGCTGGCGCGTTACTTCAGAAGACATGGAAGCCGTTGGGCAAGCCTTGCACGACGCTCAAATTGGCCATCTTGCCGAGGCATATATCAGCGAGTTGTCTGGTGGGCAGGCGCAGATGGTCTCAGTCGCCCAAGCGTTGATCCGAGACTCCGAAGTCTATCTCTTTGACGAGCCGACCTCGGCGCTCGACCTGAAACATCAGCTGCGGGTGCTGAGCCAGATTCGAGAAGCCATTGCCAAGCGCAACGCCATATCCGCAACGTGAGCGCGTCGGATCGGGTGGCGACGTTTGCTTTCCTGCCCTATCTGGCTTGGGTGGCCTTTGCATCCACCCTGAACTTATCGATTTCGATACTGAACTGAGGCCGAGGACGCCTTCTTGCGCAACCAAACTTGTTCATCTGGACCGCAGCACGAAGAGATCTACGTCGTCCCACATCATCCAATCAGGACGCGAGGATACAACAATTGCAAGTCGTCTGGTTCAAACGCGACTTACGTGTGCAAGATCATCGGGCGCTTGCTCGTGCCGCGCTGCAGGGGCACGCATTGCCGATCTACGTCGTCGAACCAGAGCTTTGGCAACAACCGGATGCATCCGCCCGGCACTGGGGCTTTGTTTCAGAAACACTTGGTGAGTTAAGAGCTGATCTTGCCCAGCTTGGGCAACCTTTGATCGTGCGTATTGGGCCTGTTGTCGACGTTCTTGACGACTTGAGACAGAGCGGATTTCTGCAAGCGCTTTGGTCTCATGAAGAGACTGGAAACGATTGGACATATCAGCGCGATCTGCAAGTCGCCGCTTGGTGTCGCGAACAGGGGGTGCCTTGGACCCAGGTGCAAAACCACGGCGTTTTGCGCAGGCTTGGTTCGCGGGATGGATGGGCTGCGCGTTGGGACAGCATCATGGCTGAACCTATAAGCCAGGCGCCAGTTTTGCAGCCTATCAATCTGGAACCCAGGCATATCCCAACAGCACGAGATCTTGAGCTTTCCCACGATCCTTGCCCGCATCGTCAGCCTGGCGGCAGACGGGCAGGGTTGGAGCGCCTTTCGAGTTTTCTGAACGATCGTGGGGAACGCTACCAGCGTGCAATGTCCAGCCCCGAAGAAGGCGCACAGGCGTGTTCACGGCTGTCTCCGTACCTTGCGTGGGGTGCCGTTTCGATGCGTGAAGTGGCACAAGCCTGCGACAGGCGTCGCAGGACGCTGCCCCGCGGGGCACAAAACTGGCAAAGGTCTTTAAGCTCGTTTTCCGGTCGGCTGCACTGGCATTGCCACTTTATCCAAAAGCTCGAAGACGACCCTCGGATCGAGTTCGAGAATTTGCATAGGCTGTATGACGGCCTGCGCCCCAAGACCCCGAGCGCAGAGCTTTTGCACGCCTGGAGCGACGGCGCAACAGGGTATCCGTTTGTCGATGCCTGCATGCGGTCTCTGCGCGCGACGGGATGGCTCAATTTTCGGATGCGGGCTATGGTCATGGCCACCGCCAGCTATCACCTGTGGATGGATTGGCGCGCACCGGGGCTGCATCTGGCGCGTATGTTCACCGACTATGAACCCGGCATTCACTGGAGCCAGGTCCAGATGCAATCGGGTACGACGGGTATTAATTCAGTACGTATCTACAACCCTGTCAAACAAGGCTACGATCAGGACCCGAGTGGTACCTTCATCCGAAAGTGGCTGCCGGAACTGGCCAGCATTCCCGACCAGTACATCCATGAACCCTGGAAGGCCGAGGCGGTATCAGGCGTGATCGACCGTCACTATCCAACCCGTCTTTTCGACCATCTCGCCGCAGCGAAAGCCGCGCGCGAAAGTGTTTGGGCAGTGCGCCGGGCCCCCGAATTCCGCGCAGAAGCGCTGGCGATCGTGGCCAAACACGCAAGCCGCAAGACTTCGCGTCCAAAGCGAGTACGGAGGTCGATCAAAACACCTTCGGCTCAATTGAGCCTTCCTTTCGGAGATGCCCCATGAAAATGCGTAGAAAATCCCAACTGCTGCAGAAAACCTGCTCTACGTGCGGGCGCCCCTTCGCGTGGCGCAAGAAGTGGGCGAAGGTTTGGGATGAGGTGCGCTATTGCTCGGATCGGTGCCGGCGGCGCTCATGAGTGGTATGTCTCCTGGCCAGTCTTCGAAAAACGAAGGCCTTAGTCGGCCTGATGTTTAAGTGAACGTGCGAGCCTAACCATGCCCTCAGCCACAATCCTACTGCCCAATCAGCTTTTCGCCGAGCATCCTGGTTTGGCAGAACCTCCGGACCGGGTGGCTTTGTTTGAGGACCCGCTTTTTTTTGGCGATGCGCAATATCCGATGCGTATGCACAGACAAAAGCTCTGGCTCCATCGCGCTAGCATGGCGCGATACCATCAGGATTTGATCGCCAAGGGCATCAATGCCGAGATTTATCCCTATGAAATGCGGAAGGATGCGTGCCTGCGTATGTTTCGGCTGCTCGCCAACGACGGGATTGAAAGCGTGGTGATGGCAGACCCTGTTGATTTCATCGCGCAAAGGCGGTTGGAAAAGGCCGCGAGCGTTGTGGGCGTTACGTTAGACATACGCCCATCCCCCGGCTTTCTGAACGCGCGTGCCGATAACACAGCATGGATGAGGGGTCGAAAACGGTGGTTCATGGCCGAATTCTACAAAAGCCAACGCCGCCGTCTGGATGTGTTGATGAATGATGACCAACCGGTTGGTGGCCGGTGGAGCTTTGACGAGGACAACCGCAAAAAGGTTCCCAAAGCTTTGCTAAACAGCCTACCTTGGGTTGATTGGCCAATGCCAGACGCGATTGACCGCGCGGCACAAGAGCAAGTACGCGAAGAGTTCCCAGACGCGTTGGGAGCGCTGGACGAGTTTTATTACCCGACGTCTCACAAAGCGGCTGGGGAGTGGTTGCAGCAATTCCTGGAACGGCGTTTTGATCGTTTCGGCGATTTTGAGGATGCCATCGTCGAAGGGGAAAGCTGGCTTTGGCACGCTGTTCTGACACCCGCCCTGAATGTCGGCCTGCTGACGCCAAAGCAAGTAATTGCAGAGACACTTTCGTATGCGCAGGACCGAGATATCCCTCTCAACTCGGTCGAAGGCTTTGTCCGCCAGATCATTGGCTGGCGCGAGTTCATGCGTGCGACATATGAAGACCTCGGCGTACAGATGCGCACCTCCAATCACTGGAGTCACCGCCGCAGAATGCCGGCATCTTTCTATTCCGGCAGAACCGGTATCGACCCGATCGACGACACGATCCGACGTATTTTGAAAACCGGTTATTGCCACCATATCGAGCGCCTGATGGTCTTGGGTGGCTTCATGTTTCTTTGCGAGATTGACCCGGAAGAGGTCTATCGCTGGTTCATGGAGATGTTCGTGGACAGCTATGATTGGGTCATGGTCCCCAACGTCTATGCCATGAGCCAACATGCCGACGGCGGGCTTATCACCACTAAACCCTATTTTTCCGGCTCAAATTACGTCCGGAAGATGAGCCATTGGGGTAATGGGCCTTGGGCGGAGGTCTGGGACGGGTTGTATTGGCGATTTATCTTTAAGCACCAGAATGACCTTGCCCGAAACCCGCGCTGGTCAATGATGTGCAGGACAGCTGCGCGGATGGACCCGGGTACAAAAGAGAAGCACCTGAATGCGGCCAACGCGTTTTTGGGTCAGTAGCTCTGAAGCTTGCTTTGCGCCCAATTTGAAGTTTTCGCCACTAGAGGGAACTCAAGGGGCGACTAATAATGTCCGCTTTGGAGAATGCCGCGCTGCAGAGACCATTAACTGAGCGAACCGCGGCTTTGGGCCGTCGTGGATCGGCGAACACATGATAAGACATTGATTGCGCTGCCTCCGATATTCGGAGCGGTTTCCCCATGGACGAACCGGTGTTCACCCGTAGCGAATGACACCGAAGCGTCCAGATCGCATAAGTGAACTGACCATCACGACGCGGCTTAAGTGCACCTGCCGACGCATTAGGGTTCTAAGAGTGATCTTGGCCCGTCACAACCAGCACGACGAAAGCGCCCAATCCAATTCTCGGGATCAGGACGGACGATCCGATGATCAACCCAGCGCTCATTACGCCCGCGATCAGAAGAAACGGGGGATTTGCGTGAACTTCCCGAAATCCGCTAGTCGGCTGCCCGAGGAAAACGCGATAATCACGGAGGATACAAAGGCTATTGCGAAGAACTGTAGGTTTGCCATAGGTGCCGAGCCCAGGATCTGAGCAGACTTAGAAATCATCGGAAAGTAAATTGCTACAATGGCGCCGAGCGCAAGTCTGAGTGATAGGTTTTGCGGTGTTATGGACTGTCCCCCCAACAGTACGTTATTTGCGATGCTCCGATCATGGCGCAGTGCCGGATGTAATCACACACTGATCTAGGCACGTCTTTTGCCGCAAGTGTTTACCGCTTAGCGATATCGCGACCTTGGGCCATAGATCACCTACCGCTGCAAGGGCCGTGGCTCAGTGGACAAAGAACATAGTTAAGTCGGCTATCGGATTGCGCCGTGCAGCGACCCGTAGTTCTGTCCGCAACGTGCCAATTCGCTTGATCGATAGCATTTCCGGGGCAGCGATTTTTGGGCATGAGGGCTGCGCTCGCAGTATATAGATTCATCGGCCAAAGGCGGCATCGGGCCGCCCTTTATGATCGATACTTCGGGGCTGATCCGGACGCTGCGAGAAGGATAAATGTCCGTGGCTGCGAGCACTGCTAAGCACAACGCATCGGTGAGGCAATCAGAAGGCCCAGCTGAACCCCGTCGCCTCTTCCGACACATTCCAGAGCTTTGCCATGACCGTCTTATCATAAGCATGAGGATTTAGCGTGCCTTTCCCAACCGGTCCGCCCGTTTGCATCAACCCCGTGGGGCCATAGAGCGCACGCTGTTCCAACCCGTCCTCGGTCGCGCACATAATTTCTGGGTAAGCACCTTTCTCGGCGGTTTGAACCAGCGGCGTCTTACTCATAAGCCACCACGCCATCCGCGTCAGGACACCGCCACTCGTGCTGATCAATGATGTCGCGGAGGCGCCGGGGTGGCAAACGTAGACCTGGACACCCTTGCCTGTTCCCTCAAGGCGATCCTGCAACTCATAGGCAAACATCATCTGTGCCAGCTTACTCTGGCTGTAAACAGGGTTGGCGCTGTAGTTCTTGTCCCAATTCATGTCGTCAAACTGGATGGTTTTGATCCCCAAGTTGTAGCCCAGGCTGGCGACAACTACGATGCGGCCTTTACTGGCTTCGATCCTGTCAAACAACATCCCACAAAGCATGAAATGACCGTAGTGGTTCGTACCAAGCTGGCTTTCGAAACCATCAACGGTCAATTTCTGTGTTGGCACTTGTGCGATAGCTGCGTTGCAGATCAGCGCGTCGATTTGCGGAATAGTTTTGATCACCTCTTCTGCCGCAGCGCGCACGCTTGTAAGATCAGACAGATCCATACGTACAAAACTTACATCAGCATTTGCGCCAAACTCTGTTTTCAGTTCCTTGACAGCGGCGGTTGATTTGTCTGCGCTGCGGTTCAGCATCACCACCTTTGCGCGTTTTGACAGAAAGGTGCGCGCGGCCTGGAAACCAGCACCTGCGTTGGCACCGGTTATTACGTAGGTTTTGGCTGCGAGTGATCCGAGGCGCTCTGGCGTCCAACCTCTCGGTCCAAATGTTGTATCTGCCATGGTGTCTCTCCTTAAAGCGCCGGTACGGTAGTTGCGCGGCGCATGTTGGTGTCTTAAAAATATACGTATCTCTCACCGACTCTGAAAAATAGGCTGGATCGTCGCGAATACTTGCCTGATTGTATCATTTGGGTTGTCAGTGTGGGTTCTGCCGAACTAGATTAGCCACATGTGCAAAGAACGTATCAAACAACTTATCGAGCGCCGCACTGATCAAGAGGGTTTGACGGAAACCGGCATTCAGGGCGTGCGCTTGTTTCGGGCGACAGAAGCAATCCCTTGTGTTCCGGCGGTGTATGAGCCCAGTGTCGTTGCCATCGTCAGCGGTTCTAAGGAGGCCGTTCTGGATGGCCACAGATACATCTACGACGACAGCCAATACTTGTGCTGCCCAATGTCGATGCCAGTGAAAGCCGGGACGCCTGCTGCATCAATTGATGACCCACTCTATGGTGTTTTCATTTCGTTGAGCCAGCGGGTCATGACGGAGCTGGCGCTAGAGATGGAAAATGTGGGCGGCGCACTCCCTACAGTCAAAGGTGGCTTGCGCGCGCAGGGGATCAGACTGGCAAAGTGGGATGAAGGTTTCTCCGATGCGCTGCTGAGGTTGTTGATGCTTGAGGCAAATCCAATGGACGCGGCAGTTCTTGGGGACGCCAGGTTGCGGGAACTCTACTATGCGATCCTTCAAGGCGAGGCGGGCAAGTTTGCTCGGCAGGCTTTTGGTGCCGGTAACGCCATTGCGCGATCCATCGCGCATGTGTCATCTCATTTGGATGCGCCCATTTCGATTGATGACATGGCGTCCCGTGCGGGCATGAGCCGCGCCGTGTTTCATCGCAAGTTCAAACAGGTCACAACAATGGCCCCGATCCAATTTGTGAAGTCAATGCGCCTCAACAACGCTGCCATGAAGATTGCAGCGGGCATGACCGTGAACGAAGCGGCAATCGACGTGGGGTATGTAAGCCCGTCTCAATTCAGTAGAGAGTTCAAGCGTATGTATGGGCAGTCACCACGGCAGTGGAGCAGCGGCCATCAGGTTGCGATTGGAAGTGCATGATCGGTGGCGATGTCTGCGCATTCTGTGAGTTCGCCCTGCAACAGATTTCGCGCCGACGGTGAACGTCTGCTATGCGGGCTGCAACCGCAGCATAGAGATGACATGGTCAACGGCGGCAATGGGCCGTTCCCATCCGAGCCAGGTAGGCCTGCCAGCAAGATGCTGCGCTTTTTCCGATGGCAGCAGTGAGCGCGAAGCAGACATTGATGCCTCCTGAACTTACCGGATGACCTCCAGAAACTACCAGATGACTGCTTAGAGCCCGAAGTTTCAGATGCTGCGTCTTTAACGAATGTTAGCTATCGGACTATGCAGCGATTACTGTAACCTCGAGCAGTGTTACGTCATCACCCAAGTCAGCGCCAACACAGACCCTTTGCCCAGACGTGCTTTGGTTTCAATTGTCGCTTCTGACCTACGATCCTGCCCCTGTTCCAGGTTGGTCGAAGCGCGCGAATGGTAGGTAAGTTTGGTGTTTCCATGACTGGTCGTCCGATCCGCCATGCCCTTCCACGACGACAACCCGGTGTTGACAGATCACCATATCACGAGATGGTGCGTGGCTTTCGACGTCCGGAAGGAGCCCATATCTGCAAATGCTGTAATCCGAAGGAATGTCGGCTTTGGCTAGCCGATCGTTTTCGTCGGCAATGGTCAAGAGGGCTTTGGGGCAAACAGAAGTTTCAGATACGTCCTGAACAGCATGATCTGTTCGGACGCATTGTTGTGTTCTCGAAGAGCGCGCTGAAGCACTAGGCCGCCCTCGACGACCCCTGACACCATGTCTCCCAAGGCATCCATATTGACGAGTTCCCGGGGCTCATACACAGTAGCGATCTCTTCAAACATACCGCGAAAGCGCTTCCGCCATCCTAAGATAGCCTGGCGGTTAAGGTCGCGGACGCCTTCATCGAAGAGCCTGTCTTGATACGCTGTGGAGGCGATCACGCATCCGGGGTGACCGGTCGGCATTTCCTCAAGCATTTCAGCCAACAGTTTCAATCCGATCAACATACAGTGTAGCGGATCATCGTTCAGCTCTCGTGCCCGAGCGAACAAGTCATCATAAAGCGCTTCTTCATTTTCGATGTACCGTTCCAGCATCGCGCGGGCCAAAGCGTTTTTGTCCTTGAAGTGATAGAAAAATCCACCGCGCGAAATCTCTGCTCCCGCAACTATCTCCTCGATTGAGGTTGCTTCAAACCCTTTGTCCAAAACAGCCGCCTCGGCGATATCGAGGATTCGGCTTCGCGTATCAACTTTTTGATCCACTATCGGTCTCCCAGTGTACCGCGAGTCCAGTTGACTATATGTTGACAGGTGGCGCGGCCGTCGAGTTTCGGGTTACCCCCTGAAATTACGGCAAAAACGGAAGTGACACAACCAGACCACGCGGCAACTATCAGCTGACCCGTTAGAAGAAGTATCCCCTTGTCATCAACGCACAAGGAGAGCTTCGATGCGTATTCAGACACTTAAGGAGACCCGGCGCTTCTTCCTCTCTGACGGAGGACTAGAGACATTCCTGATCTTCGACAAAGGCTATGACCTGCCATGCTTCTCGGCAGCGGTTTTGTTGGAGACCGATCAGGGCCGCGCTGATCTGCGGGCATATTTCGAGCGGTTCATTGGAATCGCGAAGTCTTCCGGTCGCGGTTTCATCCTTGATGCGCCGACCTGGCGCGCGGGCACGGCTTGGGCGGGACCGCTTGGTCAGACGCTCAAAGACGTGATGGAGACCAATCAACGGGCTGTGTCCTTCGTGTCCAAACTTCGGGCGCAGCAAGAGACCGAAAGCTGCCCTATCCTTATCAACGGGCTCGTCGGACCGGCAGGAGATGCCTACGCGCCGGATACCCAGATTTCCCGGCAAGAAGCGCTGCTGATCCATGCGCCACAGATACATACACTTGGCAATGCCGGCGTCGACATGATCAGCGCCATGACACTCACCCATGCGGACGAAGCCGTTGGTATCGTGCAGGCAGCGAAGGAAATCGACACGCCCATTGTTGTCGCCTTCACATTGGAAACCGATGGGCACCTGCCGTCCGGCCAACCGCTTGGCGAAGCCATTGCAGAGGTCGATGCCGCGACAAATGGCGGGCCACTCTACTACATGATCAACTGCGCACACCCGGATCATTTCCGCGAGGTGCTGGATACCACGGCTGCGTGGGCCCTCCGCATTGGCGGGATCCGATCCAATGCATCACGACAAAGCCATGCCGAACTCGACGAAGCCGAGATCCTCGACAACGGCGATCCGGTGGAATTTGGCAATCTCAACGCGGAGCTTCTTTCGCGCCTTCCAAACATCCGGGTGCTTGGCGGATGTTGCGGCACCGACCACCGGCATGTGCGCTGCATAGCGGGTCATGACCACCCTCTGACCGCAGCCTGAATTCTCAACAACCAAACCTCCCTGAAAGGACTTATTATGTTCAAGACATTCATCACGTCCACCGCCATTGCGCTGTCTTCGGCAACCTTCGTCCGTGCCGAGGCCCCCATGGCCTTTGACGTGGCCGAAGACCACACCCGCATTCATATGGCGGCTGCTCCTGTGCATGAAAATGGCATGCCGGCGCATGGCAACGCCTTTGTCAGCCAAGGCTATATCTATCCCGAAGGCACCTTGGCTGACGGCACCATGGGTGTCCTCGAAGATGGCAGTCCCGCTTTCCCCGATCTCATTCTGGGGACATGGACGTGCGACGGATATTTCGTCGGAGAGGGTGGCAACGCCACCACAGGCGCCTGGATCATCAGCCGCCAGACCTTCGCGTTCAACGATGGTGCAACCGTCGTAACGCAAGGAGCCGAGATCGCCGATATCGGTCAGCCAAACTTGCGCCCGGTTACAGGGGCAACCGGCGAGTTTGCTGGCATCGAGGGCGGACTGATCCAGACAACGCTGGGGTTCAACGACTACTGGGGACTGCGCGCGACTTACATCTTCGAAGCGGCCGCTATTGACCAAACAAATACTCAGGACGATGCGTTTCGCAGCAATAGCCATCAATCGATACCGGTCGACGAAAACGACCACCTGGAATGGGATTCCGGTGCTCCGGTCGGTCCAATCTTTGGTGAGCGCATCGTCCCGTCAACGTGACCCGTGGTGCAAATGGTCGGGCGGTACCGTTGCCCGACCCGACACCCAAAAGTCTATAAGGAAAGAACGATGAACACGCAGAACACACCTTTGATCCGGCAAGCAGAGGCTTCGGATGCGGAAAGCCTCGCCAAACTGATCAACCTCGCGGGGGAAGGCATCCCGAATTGGCTTTGGGCCCGCGCCTGTGTCGAAGGGCAAACACCGCTCGAAATCGGTATTGAGCGCGCTAGGCGCACAATCGGCGGCTTTTCCTACACTAATGCGCTGGTCGCAGAGTCCCACGGATATCCGATCGGCATGGTGCTGAGCTATCCAATTACCGAAGCGCCAACTGAGAACCCTGACGATCTGCCAGCACCCATTGCCCCCTTTGTTGCGCTCGAAAAGCTGTCGGTGAACACTTGGTTCATCAACGCGCTGGCTGTACTCGCCGAAGGGCAAAACCAAGGCTTTGGATCGCTGCTTTTAGCTTCGGCAGAGCATAAAGCGCGTGCCAATGGGTTCAATACGATAAGTATTCAGGTCTATGCACAGAACTCAGGCGCGATGCGGCTTTATGAACGATTTGGCTACTCGCGAGTGGCGAGCAACCCCGTGCGCCTACACCCAAGCCCGCCCTACTACACCGGCGACGTTCTCTTGCTGATGAAGCCCCTCGAAGGCCCTGCTGCCTGACATGGTGTTCAGACCTTTCCGAAAGATGTAATCATGACATCCTACTGCGCGTTCTCTCCGCTGCCGGTGCCAGTTTCACACTGGGTAGCGTGCCGCTAAAACAGTTCGCTGACACCGGTGTAGGCTATGTCCTGCTTCTCGCCATTTTCACGCTTGGGGTTGGCAATCTGGTCTATGTCCGCCTGCTCGCGCACGGTCTCGGAGAAGGCGCTGTCTGTCCTTGGGGCGGTGTTCTTTGGAGAACGTCTATGGCTACCGCAATTGGCGTGGTTTGGACTCGCCAGCGCCAGCATCTGGCTCTTTTCACAAGCGCGTTGAAAATTCACTGAGTAAGCAAAATGAACTTTCGACCTCCAACCCTGATTATTGCTGCCGCACTTTCTGGTAGCTTGTTGCCCGCAGTTCTGGCCGATGCTTCCAATGAATCGAGCGAGGACGGCATATCCTTGCCGCTACCTTTGACGGACCAGGATTTTCTCTATGACAGCGCGCCCGATCCAACGCTCGTCGAGCTTGGGCGCAACCTCTTTTTCGATCCAATCCTGTCCGGCAACCGCAACATCTCTTGTGGCACGTGCCATGATCCTGCGTTCGGATCAGGCGACGGCCTGGCGCTTGGCATCGGAGAGGGTGGTGTTGGTGCGGGGCCGGAGCGCGTAACGGTTGACCCGATCACCGGGCGGGTACCCCGCAATGCGCAACCGCTCTGGAACATCGGAGCACGCAGTTATGTATCGCTATTTCATGACGGGCGCGTTGAAGCGCTGGACCGCGACGATGCTACCGGTGCGATCCGAAACCCGGCCGGATCGGATTTACCCACTGACATTTTCGACCCGTTGGCCGCACAGGCTTTCTTTCCAGTCACCTCACCGATCGAAATGGCTGGTCAACATGGTGAGAACCCGATTGCCAATGCCGCGCAACATGAGGACCGGCGCGAGATTTGGAGCATACTGGCGGGCCGCGTCGCCGCAACGCCCGAATTTTTGGACATGCTGCGTGGCGCGTTCGCAGAGATCAAGACAACTGAAGACGTCACCTACAGCCATATCGCAAAGGCCCTTGCAGCCTTTCAGACAATAGCATTCCGATCAGACGAAAGTCCTTTTGATGCCGTTTTGCGCACGGGTGATCTGTCTGCGCTGCCAACGAAAGCACAACAGGGTCTGAGTCTCTTCTTCGGGACAGCAGGGTGTTCAAGCTGCCACAGCGGCCCCTTGCTAACCGATCATCAATTTCATGCTATTGCAGTCCCGCAGATAGGGCCCGGCAAAGGGCATGGCGGCGACATGACCTATCTCGCGACAACTGGCTTACCGAGCCGCGCAGAAGATGAAGGGCGCTTTCGCATAACGGAGAATCCCTCAGACCTCTTTGCCTTCCGTACGCCGTCCTTACGCAATGTCGCACTGACAGGCCCGTGGGGGCACAGCGGCGCTTACAGTTCTTTGGAGGACATGGTGCGCCACCATCTCAATCCGGTTGCAAGTTTCGCGGCCTTCAACCCTTCTGATGTCGCGCTTCCGCCTATTGAGCACGTCCAACGCATTGCCGCGCGCGGCTCCCAGTTTCGCTTTGAACCGTTGGAAGTTGCTCGACGCCATGCATTTGACCTGCGGGACACATGGGTGATGGCTTCCCCTCAATTGCGCCGACGGATTGTCGACTCCAACAGGCTTGCGCCTATCGAACTCAACTGCGAAGAAATCGACGAACTCGTTGCGTTTCTTCATGCACTAACGGACCCGACGGCCGTGGACCGAAGCGAGATGATCCCAAATCGAGTACCTTCCGGTCTGCCGCCACAGCCAGCAGCAAGAGACTGAGATGGAACTCGAAGACATCATTCTTTTCGTGAGGGACGGAGCGACCGCGTGATCAATGGTGCAAGTGATAGGCATTGCCAATCGTGACCATTGACTCGATTGCCACAAACGACAAGTGCGTCCGCTCTGTGGTCATCTGACAACGTGAACACCGCATAGGTGCGGTCAATGCCCGCTATACAGGCTGCGAAAGCAGCATCGAGACTACGTGTCGGATGTCGGATTTGGGCCGTTCACCAAGACGTCCTCTACCTGATTAAATCTCGGCAATTTACGAACTCATGACCACTATACGTAACCTGTTAGCTAATGGCTCCATGAGACATGGTTTAGAAATCTGTGGATGTCATGGCGCGAGTGCTTGCCTAAATGTTGCGGTCTGGTGCACGTTGACGTCATGCCTATAAAAGAGAAATTTGCCATTGCCGACGTTCGCATTCCAGTCAAACGCAAGAAAACTCTGGACCCCACCAAAGTCGATGACATTGCTTACGATATACTAGAAAACGGCCAAACCACGCCCATCCGTTTGCGCGCCGATAAAGGCGGCGGTTACATTCTTGTCGAAGGATATCACCGGCTAGAAGCCTTGCGCGCCATTGGTGAAGATGAAGTCGAAGGATATTTGGTTCACGCTCAGTTGCACTGAATGTGTCCAAATATCGGGTTTCATTCGGAAAATATAACCACTTGATATGCTGATCGTGAAAGTCCGCTCTGCGGAAGCTGCACTGCGTCGCAGCGAATTCAACGACTGAACCCTTTCTGTTGATGCTGCATTTTGCCCCAATGTCGGCTGTTTGCAGTGTGTCCGCGTCCAAGCAATCAGCTTACGTCAGTGTTCGAATTTCTAGGGGTAGCTCATAACTGGGGCCACCCCGCTTATCGAACGCAAAGCGAACCGGCGCTAAAGTGATGACTTTTCTCAAAACCTTGACCTGTCAGCGCAATAAATCTGAGCTGCGGCTTGCCAAATTGATTGCACACACAGCGTTTCAGACACGCTTAGCTGAAAAGGAACCAAACGATGAAAAAAGTACTGATTGCCTCCGCCACAGTGTTCGCGATTGTTGCAAGTGCAGGGATGTCCATGGCCGGCCCGTTGCGGGATCAAGGCCAGCGTGGGTTTGGGCAGAAAGTCCAGGTTTCGGCCTCACAAGCAATTGGACACGCCAGTGAAAAAGCCAAGACCCACCAGACCACTTATATGACCGGCTCTGGCACCCATTCGACGTCAAAATACGATCTGGGCCAAAAGAACCAGTCCTCGGCACAGCAGACTGGCGCATATGGCGCGAGCGGGGGCTCACAAGCCCCCAATGTGGTCGTGATCCCGATTCAGCAAGACGGCAGCTACACATTGGTCATTGGCAAGTCGTCGGGCTCGGATCTGACCCCATACCCACGCCTCAACTACTACTGGTAAACCTGTGTTCATCACGGCAGGTCTTGTCAAAGAAAACGTGACCTGCCGCCATCAACCGCCAGGCCCCGGATACAAACTCCGGGTCCTGGTTGAACTCACCTCAGGACGGCAATGGGTCAGCGGGTTTTTCTCGGGCCAGCCTGCACTGACATCAACCATGGTCTAAGCCAGTTGGTCGGTACGGATGGTTCATTGCCGTTGTGGTGAAAGACGTACCGAGGCCTGCGTTTTGGGGGTTACGAGCCGACCATGAGCATTGCCATCACGCGTATTCGGAGGGTGGTTTTCGCGACGCCAATGCTTGCCTGACAGAGGCCGCCTTGCTGCAACAGATGCTGCGAACCGGGGCGAGCTTGATGCTTTTTCTCAAAACCTTGACGTGCCAGCGCAATCAATTTGAGCCGCAGATTGCCAAATTGATTGCACACACAGCGTGACAAACACGCATAGCTGAAAGGCGCGAGAAGATGAAAAAGGCAATGGTTGCATCCGCTACAGTGTTCGCGCTTGTTGCAAGTGCTGGGATCTGCATGGCCGGCCCGTCGCGTGGCCTCGGCCAACGCGGGTATGCACAGGATGTTCGCTCATCTGTTTCGCAAGCACGCAACCACACTGTGACGCAAAGCAACGGTTCCAAAGCCTTCACCGTCAGCCAGGCGCTGACTGACTTGCCGACAACCGCAGGACCATTGTTCTGGGTTGAGGCCGAAGGTGAACGCGACAGCTATGATGTCGGTGAAGGCGAGATGACGACGAACAGCGGCAGTCTGCGATATGGCGCGAATTTGCCTTTCGGTGAGGTCGCGGGCGGACAGCTGTTTGGCGGATTGGAGTTTGGCATCGGCAGCCTGTCATCGGACGTCGGCACCAGCTTGGCCAGCGCCAATATCTCGGCCGACGCTTACGACGCAACCCTGAGCGCGCTATGGGTAGCGGACAGTCGATTTTACATCGATGGGCAGCTTCGTTATGGGTATTTCAACGGCGAGATACGTCCGAATGGCGGGGACGCCGTGGATGCCGACGGCAGTGGGTATGAGGTATCTGTTGAAGTTGGTAAGCCCTTCACGTTGCTGAACGAATGGACTCTCACCCCGCAAATGCAGCTCATGTACAGCGATATTTACATGGACGATGTTCAGGATCGCGTCGGGGGCGGTCGGATCGGATCCCTGGTGGAAGGTGAAACGTTGACCGCCCGGGTCGGACTGCGCGCTGAACGTGTCTTTGCAAACAATTCGATGCTGTATGGTCAAGTCGATTTCTACCATACGTTCGACAACGCGACCTCGGTGGTGTTTGGGCAAAATACAGTGTTTGCCGAGCGAGGTCAGAACACGGCGGCCCTGACCGTAGGCGGCAATGTCCCTCTGTCGGATCACTCGCAGCTCTATGCTGAGATCACCAGTGAAACCGGACTGGGAAGCAGCTCGGACGGCCACACCTTCAGCTGGAACATCGGTGTAGAGATCCAGTTCTAAAGCGTTTGGCGTTTGACCCGAAACGAAACGGGTTCGGGCTTTCCTTTGATGAGTTTTCTCAAAACCTTGACCTGCCATCGCAATAAATCAGAGCCGCTGAATGCCAAATTGAATGCACACACAGCGTTTCAAACGCGTTCAACCGAAAGGGACCAAGAAATGAAAAAGACACTGATTACATCCGTCACCGCCTTCGCCATTCTTCTGAGTGCTGGAACGTCCATGGCCGGTCCGTTGCGCGACCACGGCCAACGTGGGTTTGCGCGTGACATTCGCTCATCAGTTTCGCAAGCACGTAACCACGCTGATGGGATGGCCTATACCCACCGAGCCACAAAAAGGCCTGCTGATGTTGCAGTCGGTGAGCAGCCCACGGCTCTTTCGTCAGCGCCTGTCCAAGGATACCCCGAGGTAGACTCCGACTTCCTTCTAAGTCGGTTGGGTCTGGTTTGGTTCAATCTTGCACTGGTGAACTATCCGTATCCAGCCAATTTCTATGCCAATCTCCCCAGATCAGGGATTGTCGCTGAATCGTTTAAAAATGAATTTCAGAACACGGCCGACGACGCCAGAGCACAATGCAGCGTCACCCCCGGCTGCCCGCTGAACTGACGTTTTCGCGAACCCAACACGCTCAACCAAAAAGGAACCAAACGATGAAAAAAGTAATGATTACATCCGCTACTGTGTTCGCACTTGTCGTCAGTACTGGAATGTCCGTGGCGCACCCATCGGGTGGATACGACCAACAAACCGAAAAACTGCCTGACACCGGCTTCCAAGTGACATCAGAGTTTCCGGATTCCGACCCCTGTGATTCATGCACTGATGCCTGGTCTTAAACTTTAACAGCGGATGCTTTGGGCTGCGTTTCAGTTGATGAGCATCCGCTTTCTTGCCCGAGCTTTCAGTGTCAACCGATCTGCACATCCTGAGATCACCCTAACCAACTCGAACACTACCCGGAGATTGACCCGTCCAGGTCTTGTAGGCATTGGTAAACGCAGCTTGATCAGAATAACCGAGCGCAAAAGCGATCTCAGACAGACTCAGCTTGGGGTCATCAAGATACTGCTCTGCCAGCCTTGCCCGAATGTCCTTTAGCAGTTGTTTGTAGGTTGTGCCTTCTTTGGCAAGTTTGCGTCCAAGTGTACTGATACTCATCCCGAGCATCTTCGCGATATCATCTTGTGTTGGAGCACTAAAAGACAGTCGCGAAGTTATTTCGCCCTGCACCAAAGAACTTGTTTCACCGATGACTGGCGGTAAATCCTTCATCAAAGTTTGCACATGTTTTTCAAGGTGCAATAACAATGCAGGGTCCGTATCTTTGATCGGAACGTTCATAACAGCCTTGTCAAACAGGATACCTGGAACTCTTTGACCTTGCTTGATATTGACAGACAAGGCACCGGAGATTTGAGATTGCCTGTCTTCGCTCAATTGATGCGGAAATCGTATCTCTAGGACTGGCAAGGGCGTCTCGGCTGCGATTTGAAGACTGGTTAAAAAGGCAGAGATTCGGAACTCATTATGAGCGCCATCAGAGCGCATCAGCTGGGCGGCAGAATCGACTTCCAAAAAAATGCCAAGTTCTTCCTCATAGAATGACAGTTTGGCAAAACCCCGCGCCAGGCGCGCGTAGGTCACAGCCTTTTCGATTGCCTCGCCAACGGTTGGAGAGTTCAAAACGACATAGCTGAGAAGTGTTGTTTTTCTGGGATTGAAGGTCATTCCCGCCGAGATCGCAAATAGGGGATCGCCGGTCTCTTCAGTGGCTAGCTCCAGGAGTCGGATCTCATTCCGAACATCTACGAAATTCGGGGGAGCTTCGTGAATATCGATGGGTAGATTTGCAGACCTCAGAAGCGCAACAACATCTGAACCACGGTTTTCCAGAAGCTTGGCTATGTGATGCACACCAAAACCTGGAACATTCCAAGAATTACTATCAGAATTCACTTTGTTCTCATTCATGCAGAAATGTCGCCCGAAATTGAAGCAGCCCGCTCAATTGAGGCGCTTTGTGTGCTGAGCGATAATAGACAGGGTACAAAAGCGATGCCAAGCAATCGTTTAGCTGTTACCGGAAGGGGTTGCGAATGCGGCTGTTCACGCCTGCAATCTAAATAGCTCTCACCGGTTAAGTGCAGGTTCTTGGTGGGTTCGAACGCCGGCACCTTGTCCACAAAGACTGTTGCGCAGAACAGACACTACCAACTTCGGCTAGCTCCAATCGGTGACATTCGAACACGCTCAGCGAAAGCGTGCTTTGTTCGCGATTTATGAGTTCGAGCGGCTTCAGATTTTGCATACGCGGCGAATGTCGGCAATGCGGGCTGCGACCGCAGCATCTTGATCCATTGGCCAACGGCAGGAATGGGCTGGCGACGAGTGTTTTCGCAAATTACTTCTTGACCTCGAGTTACTCGAGGCCGGTATCTGCCTTGTCGAAGGAGTAAAATGTCATGCGCATCGCGGAGGCCGCGTCTCGGTCGGGGCTCAAGATAGATACGATCCGTTACTACGAAGCGGAGGGGTTAGTTCCCAACGTGGCACGGGGGCCGGACGGGCAACGGCGTTTTTCGTCTGAGAATGTTGATTGGCTGACCCTGCTATACTGGCTGCGCGAAACAGGTATGCCGATGAAAGTGATGCAGCGGTTCGCGGCGCTTTATGCGCAAGGGGATGAGACCATCCCGGATCGTAAGGATATCTTGCTTGATCATTCCGGACTCTTGGCAAAGCGGCGCAACGATCTTGATCGATGTGACGAAATTCTCTCAAGAAAGCTCGAAATCTATGAGGAGTATCTGAGATGAAAATCGTTCTCGTTGGTGCATCTGGCGATGTGGGGCAGGCCGCCTTGGCAGAGCTTTCGCAGCGACATGACGTCGTTTCCGTTGGCCGTAGCACGGGCGACGTGAAGGTCGATATCTCCGACAGTGGCTCTATCGAAGCAATGTATGACGAGATCGGAGTATTCGATGCACTCGTCTCAACCGCGGGCAGCGTGTGCTTTGCGCCGCTGTCTGAGCAGACGGAAGCGTCTCTCAAAATGGGTCTCGAGAATAAGGTAATGGGACAGATCAACCTGGTCCTTTCGGGTTTGGGACGGATTTCGGACAACGGGTCGTTCACGTTGACCAGTGGCGTCCTGGATCGTGATCCGGTTGTCTGGGGAACTGGTGCTGCCTTGGCAAATGGTGCCTTGGCCGGGTTCGCGACAAGTGCTGCGATCGAAACGCCGCGTGGTTTGCGGATCAACGTGGTCAGCCCGGGTCTGCTTGACGTCTCTGAACAGCGCTACGGTGCGCTATTTCCAGGTCATGAACGGGTTTCGTCGGACCGCGTCGGACGGGCTTTTGCCAAATGCGTTGAGGGCGCGATCACTGGCCAGGTCGTGATTGTTCAGTGAGGGTTTCAGAGTGAAGGTCGCATATCTTATTGAACCACCGTTTAACTATCTGGACAACACCGGAGCAGTAACGGGCTGCGACATCGCGCTTGCACGGTATGTCTTTAACCAACTTTGCATCAGCAACGTGGAATTCATCGAGACCGAGTTCGCTGAGCTGCTGCCGGGCCTCGCACGCGGTGACTGGCAGATGACAACGGGCTTATTCGCGTCACGTGAGCGGAAGCAACGTGCTTTATTCAGCAGACCAATCTGGGTCTTGCCTGATGGATTGCTTGTCCGGGCAGAGGATGCGACCGGCATAACCGGATACCTTAGCGTGGCCACCGCCGGTGATCTGAAACTCGCGGTCATACGGGACCAATTGCAACATGAAACCGCCCTCGAACTTGGAGTCCCACCGGAACAGATCCCTGAATTCGAAACCTACGCTGATGCGGCTAGGGCGGTTCAAGATGGCCATGTTACTGCGTTTGCCAGCGTCTGCCGGGCCCACGAGGGCTTCCTCCAGGAACGATGTGTTCGAGACCTCGATGTGGTTGAGGTGCCACCATGCGAGAAACCACCGGGCTTTGGCTGCTTTGGTTTCGCGCGAACGGCAACTGACCTCAGAGACCGAGTGAACCAGGTTCTCAACCAGTTTATTGGCGGATCAGAACATCGACAATTGATGAGAGAGTTTGGATTTTCAGGCGATGAAATTAAACGTCTCGTATGATCTGGCAAAAGGCGAAGTCTATATTGCCATCATTGCGTTGTCGGACACACGTGCATCTACTTGATGTAGCTGCCTACTGGGAATGTCCGTCAAGCGGGCGCAATCGCAGTGTCTTAAAGGTCAGTTGGATGTCCAATATGTGCCGAAACCTATACTCCACCAACCGCAGGCAAATTAGTCATCTACTGCTGGAATTAGCCCAAAGATTGAGCAAACCGATCATTAACATCAAACGAACTAGACCCGACATGTTGAACTGCTCTAGAGTGTTCGACGGCAGATTTGACCATAGTTCACCGTCAATCTCGGGGGCACAAACATGAACAACAGAGTTTTTCCCATCGCCACTGTCCTTTTGATCGCACTCTCTGACGTTCTTACGGCTCAGCAGGGTCCTCCACCCGTCACAGTCGCAAAACCGGTTGTGAAGTCAATAGTGGAAGATGATGAATTTGTTGGTCGTTTTGGCGCTGCGGCTGATGTAGATATTCGCGCGCGGGTTTCCGGTTTTCTTGACCAGGTGCATTTCAAAGACGGAGTTCTCGTTGAAGAGGGTCAGTTGCTCTTTACGATCGACCAGCGTCAGTTTCGCACTGCGTTGAGACAAGCCCGGGCGCAGATCAGCATTGCTGAAGCTACAAGCGCCTTCACAACCGATCAGCTCGAACGAGCCGAAACTCTGATTAAGAACGGAAACATCGCGGAGAGTGTGGTCGACCAACGTCGCGAAGCCTTTCTCGCTGCACAAGGCGCGTTGGAACAAGCGCGCGCTGCCCTGGAACTCGCCGAGCTTGATTTGGAGTATTCTGAGATCCGTGCCCCAATGTCTGGGCGTATCGACCAAGCCCGGATTGACCCTGGGAACCTTGTAACGGCCCAAGACACCTTGTTAACATCGATTGTTTCCACCGACCCTATCTATTTCTATTTCGATATCGATGAACGTTACTTCCTGGCGTATGCGCGGGATGCGCGTGCACGGGGTTCTGTTTTGCAAGAAGGCGCGGACAGCCTTGAGGTTCGCGTCACGGTCGCCGACCGCAGCATACCCCCTCAGGTCGGAATCCTCGATTTCTCGGAGAACCGAATTGATGATGAAACGGGCACCATGCGCGTGCGCGCAGTTCTGCCAAACCCGGATGAGCTTTTGACACCAGGCTTGTTCGGTCGTGTGAATGTTCCGGGGTCGCTTCCCTATGAGGGCATCTTGATCCCAGATGAGGCGATCGCTTCGGATCAAAATCGAAGGCTTGTGATGACAGTAGATGCCCAAGGCAATGTCACCCCGAAGCAAATCCGGCCGGGGCCAAGGATAGATGGCTATCGTGTCGTCCGCGAAGGTTTGGATGGTTCGGAGACGCTTGTGATCGAAGGTCTAGTTCGCGCCCGCCCGGGCAGTGTTGTCACCGCAGAGATGGTCGAGCTGCCACTAGTCGCAGAAAACTGATATGGGACGTTTCTTTGTCACCCGCCCCATCTTTGCGATCGTTGTCGCGGTCGTAACGACTATTGTGGGATTGCTCGCGTATTTCGAACTACCCGTCGAGCAATATCCGGAAATCGCACCGCCATCGATTGTGGTCAGGGCGAGTTATCCCGGAGCGGATGCAGAAACAATTGCCGCCACGGTCGCGACACCGCTTGAACAAGAGATCAACGGTGTTGAAGGTATGCTCTACATGTCGTCTTATTCGACGGCAGACGGCAGTATGTCGCTGACGATCACGTTCGAACTGGGTACCAATCTCGACGCTGCCCAAGTTCTTGTCCAAAACCGCGTTGCCATTGCAGAACCGCGCTTGCCGCAAGAAGTCAGAGCGCTCGGCGTCACGACCAATAAGTCTTCACCTGACCTGATGATGGTGATCCACATGCTGTCGCCGGACGAAACTTTCGACCAGCTCTATGTGTCCAACTACGCCCGCTCGCGGGTAAGGGACCGCCTTGTGCGCCTTGATGGTGTCGGTGATCTGATTATCTTCGGTGAGCGAGAGTTTTCGGCGCGCGTGTGGCTGGATCCGGATCGGCTTGGCTCTCTCGGATTGACGTCAGGAGACGTTGTCGCGGCGCTGCGCGAACAGAATGTTCAGGTTTCAGGCGGTTCGCTTGGATCACCCCCCAATGCGACGGACAGCGCCTTTCAGGTGACACTTACAACACAAGGCCGGTTGGAAGATCCGCGCGAATTCGGTCGTGTTATCGTCAAGTCGACCGACGACGGGCGCGTCGTGCGGGTGAGGGATGTGGCGCGGGTCGAAATCGGAGCGCGGTCTTACGTGACCAACTCTTACCTGAACAACAAGCCAGCCGTGGCCCTTGGCATTTTTCAGCGACCGGGCTCGAACGCATTGGCGTCGGCAGACGAGATCCTAACCGTGGTTGAAGAACTGTCACAGGATTTCCCTGCCGGGCTTGAGTATCAGGTGGTCTACAACCCCACGGAATTTATCGAAGCCTCGGTGAACGCGGTCTATCGAACACTGTTTGAAGCCGTATTGCTGGTCGTTGTCGTGATCGTTGTTTTTTTGCAGAGCTGGCGGACGGCAATCATACCGTTGATCGCCATTCCGGTATCACTTATCGGGACATTTGCCGTGATGCTGGCACTTGGGTACTCGCTGAACTTGCTGACGCTCTTTGGGCTCATTCTGGCGATCGGAATCGTCGTGGATGATGCGATTGTTGTGGTCGAAAATGTCGAACGAAACATCAAAAATGGCATGTCTCCCAGGGATGCTTCTGCGCGCACAATGGACGAGGTCCAAAATGCGATCCTAGGGACGACACTGGTATTGATCGCCGTCTTCGTGCCAGCCGCGCTGGTTCCAGGCATCACTGGCCAATTCTACCGGCAATTTGCTGTCACGATTTCCGTCGCGACGGTGATCTCAACCATCAATTCGCTCAGCCTTTCACCGGCCATGGCTGCTGTGATCTTAAAGCCAAATGTGGGTGTTCCAACAAGAAACCCTCTGGCATTTGTCACCGACCCGCTCAGCAATGGATTCAACAAGGGGTTTGATGCGATGGCGTCCGCCTATGGTCGCAGTGTGCGCACATTGGCCAGTTCAAGTGGGATGCGAAGCATGGTGTTGCTGGTATTTACCGGACTGATTGGCGGAACATACTGGATCACGACTAAGGTGCCGACCGGATTCATCCCGGAAGCGGACCAAGGATACGCCATCGTTGTGGTGCAACTGCCAGACGGAGCAGCACTGGACCGGACCGACGATATCATCAAACAAGCGACCGAGATTGCATTGGAAACACCCGGGGTTACAAATGCCGTGGCGTTTGCGGGCTTTTCAGGAGCGACCTTTACCAACGCGAGCAATCAGGGTGTAATTTTCACCACGTTCGAAAGCTTTGAAAATCGCCAAAAAAGCGGGCTCACTGCAGGTGCTATTGTGGGCCAGCTTTTTGGTCGGATGCAGTCCCTGCGCGAAGCCTTCATCATCGCCATCGCACCTCCGGCGGTTCGTGGGGTTGGCACTGGTGGAGGGTTCAAGCTGCAGCTTCAGGACCTTGAAAGCGCGGATATGTCCCGGGTGCTACAATCCGCTTACTCCGTTATGGGCAGCGCAAGCCAGTCGGACAAGGTGCAGGGCGTGTTCACGACCTTTTCTTCCGGATCGCCCCAGCTCTATCTCGAGATCAATCGCGTTCGGGCGCAAATGCTCAATGTCCCCATTGGAGAGGTATTCGAAGCGCTCTCAATAAACCTCGGTTCAGCCTATGTGAACGACTTCAATGCCTTTGGGCGTCTGTTTCAGGTGCGTGCGCAGGCGGATGAGCCGTTCCGCCTAAGCCAGAGTGATATTCGAAGTCTGCGGGTCCGCTCTGCGACGGGTGCGTTGGTTCCATTAGGGACCTTGGTCACGGTTCGCGAAACTGCAGGCCCGGCCTTGGTGCAACGCTACAATCAGCAGGTGTCGGTTCCGGTACAGGGGTCGCCAGCGCCCGGCGTCTCGACGGGCCAGGCATTGCTGGAAATGGAAAACCTCGCCGAAGCCGTCATGCCACCCGGTTTGGACTATGAGTGGACCGAACTCGCCTTGCAGGAACGCAACCAGGGCGACACGGCGGCCTATATTTTTGCCTTTTCGGTGCTGTTTGCGTTTCTATTTCTGGCGGCGCTATACGAAAGCTGGGCGCTCCCAGTTGTCATTATCCTAATTGTCCCACTCGCCGTGTTGGGCGCGATGCTGGGGGTGATGTTTCGAGGGATGGATAACAACATCCTGACACAAGTGGGGTTGATTGTTCTGGTAGGCCTTGCGGCTAAGAATGCGATCCTAATCGTGGAATTCGCCAAGCAAGCGCAGGAGGAACGCGGTTTGACAGCTATTGATGCCGCCGTCGAAGCCAGCCAATTGCGCCTGCGTCCGATATTAATGACGGCTTTTGCATTCATACTCGGAGTTCTGCCCTTGATGATCGCAGTCGGTCCCGGTTCAGAGATGCGGCAGGCTCTTGGAACAACCGTGTTCTTTGGCATGTCGGGTGTGACTTTGCTGGGGCTGTTCTTCACACCTGTTTTCTATGTTGCCCTGCGCACCGTTTTCCCAGGTCGACAAGTGACGGTGTGAACTTACCGCCGTGCGACAGCCTTTTTTGCGTGGCGCAAGGATGTTCGTATTTGCGCATCAGCATACATATCGCCAGCGGATCTAAGACCAAAGAAATGGCGCCACTGGAACAAGTGAAAATCTCGAACTGACTGCTAGTTAATGCCAAAGACCCATTTTCTTAGGAGAGCCTGACATGGAAAGCCTGGCGGCCGATCTTCGCGAAATGACGCGAACACCATTGCATCAGAGCCACGTAGAAACGTTGAAAGCGTTAGGCACTGAAGTGAGTTTCGAAGCGGGTCAAATGATCGCCGAGGCTGGTGATCCAATGGACCAGTTCATCTACATTGTCGAAGGCCGGGTAGAAGTGATTGATCCGCACACTCGAGAGGCCTATTTGCCGACGTCTCTTGGGCCGACCCAGTTTCTGGGAGAGATCGCGTTTCTCAGTGGTGGGGTGTACTCCCTGCCGATGCGTGCACGCGAAAGCACGCGTGCCATCTCTGTTCCGCGTGAGAAAATGCTGGACGCAATGTCTCGCATTCCAGAAATGTCCGATATCATCATCACTGTTTTTTCTGCGCGTCGCCGACGTCAGATCGAAGACAACGACAGCTCTCTGAAGCTGATCGGTGCAAACCTGAACCGCAACATCCGGCAAATCGAGGAGTTTGCAATTCGAAACAAGATCCCGTTCCAGACGATGGATTTAGGTTCTGAGGACGCCAGTGATGTTGCGAGAAGCTGCCACCTGACGGGGCACCAACCGGCGGTAATCTTTGGCGACAGCTTGGTTGTTGACGATCCGACTCCGGCCAAGGTCGCACGATTACTTGGTCTTGAGCAATCGTACGATTGTCGCGAGGTCATAGATGTTTTGATTGTGGGAGGTGGTCCGGCCGGAGTAGCGGCCGCGGTCTACGCCGGCGCCGAAGGGCTGTCTGCAATTGTTGTAGAAGACCTTGCAGTCGGTGGTCAGGCAGGTACATCTAGCCGGATCGAGAATTACATGGGTTTCCCTACAGGGATTTCAGGCGCAGACCTTGTATGGCGCGGTGAAGTCCAAGCCGTGAAGTTTGGCACCCGATTTGTCCGCCCGAAGCAGGCCACCCAACTGCAACCGGAATCTGACGGAGTATTTTGTGTAACGCTGGATGATGGACAAAAGCTGCGAACACGCTCTGTTGTAGTCGCCACGGGGGTGCAGTACCGGCGTCTGCCGCTGCAAAGGTTGAAAGATTTTGAAGGCTTGGGCATCTATTATGCGGCGACCGAAATGGAAGCGCGTTATTGCAAGGGCACGGATGTGGTCGTGGTGGGAGGAGGCAACTCTGCCGGGCAGGCAGCGATGTATCTGTCGCGATCGGCAAAACATGTCCATGTGCTGGTGCGAGGAGAGAGCTTAGCGGCGTCGATGTCCGATTATCTGCTGTCAAGGTTAGAGGCCGACCCAGCGGTCACCATCCACTACAACTCCCAGCTAAAGACACTTCTCGGGGACGAAGCCATGTCCAGTGTCATCATTGAGCGTAACGGATCAGACTGGCAACTCGACTGCAGCGCCGCCTTTGTAATGGTCGGGGCTGCACCCAACACTGAGTGGCTGTCGCAAAGCTGCCAACTGGACTCGCGCGGCTTTGTAGTTACGGGTAATGAGGCCGGTGCAGGATCATCTTTTGCAACTTCCTGCCCCGGGGTTTTTGCCGTAGGCGATGTTCGCGCAGGGTCGGTCAAGCGCGTGGCCTCTGCTGTGGGGGAGGGATCGGTGGTGATATCTCAAGCTTGGGATTACCTGCAAATCTGAACATGGTGATGTTCTTCTGACCAGTTCCGTTGCCTCGTAGCGGAACATAGCCCGTCGTATGCCCGCAGCTTTCAGCGGCTATTCGATAGGCGCTGGCTCAAGTCCGAATACTTTGTGGCGGACGAGGTTTCTCTCGCCGTCTACTGCAAGCGAGTTTGGGTCTTGGCTAGATCTATGAACGCACGCAACCGACGCGGCATATGACGCTTGCTCTGATAGTTAATCGAGTAGCGGGGCATAGGTGCAAGATGTTTGCCCAAAACCTTCACAAGATCACCATTGGCAACGTAAGGTGCTGCAATCTCACCATAGACATAGGCGAGGCCTAGCCCATGGGCTGCGTAACTCAGCAGCGAACGCATGTCATTTGCCACCATCCTTGGTTTGGGCTGCATAACATAGGCTCCTTCTGGGCCTGTGAATCCCCAAGGAGCAAGCTGGTCGCCGCGACCGAAGGCGTAACAGATCGTGTCGTGAGCCAAAACATCACTCGGGTGCCTTGGCGTGCCGCGTTCATTGAGATAGCTGCGCGACGCAGCGATCGTCATGTTGAGTTCTGGCCCAACAGGTAATGCGTGTGTATCTGCGGCCATCATAGTCTGCGACCTTATCGCCGCATCGATGCCCGAGGTCAGAAGATCCACCTTTTTATCATCATATATGACTTCGACCCGGACGGTCGGATAGGTTGCGGCGAACTCTGCAAGTAAATCGTCAAGAAAGAATGGGCCTGCGCTATACGGCGCTGAAAGGCGCAGTGTGCCGCTTACCTGGTCTTTTTCTTCGTCCAGAGCGCTAAGTGCGCCTTCGAGATCCGTGACGGCCGGGAGGCTGCGTGCGTAAAGCTGCTCGCCGATTGGGGTCAAGGCAACTGATCGGGTTGATCGTTCAAACAGACGTACACCAAGCCGATCCTCGAAGCGTTGGATGGCCTCACTCACTGATGCAGGTGCTTGGTGCAGATGTTCAGCTGCGGCGCGGAATCCGCCGCGGCGTGCAACTTCGACAAAGACGCGGACTTCTCCGAAATTGTTCTGGCTCATTGCTCGATAATCCGATCAGAGTGTCAGGCAAATAGGCGGTTATCCTTACGATATCAGCGGATTAAGTTCTCCACAAGCCAGAGAAGCAGGGAACCTTCCATGACCATGATCACCGAGATTTTCGTTCTCAAGATGAAAGAGGGAGCTGAGGTTGATGCCATCCGCGAGGCCGCACGCGCTGACTTTGTAGCGCTTGAGGGCGTCACATCCTGGGAAACGCTGGTTACGACCGACCCGTCGCGTGACACGCTTTACGCTGACATTTTCACCTTCCCGGATCACGAGACGACAAAGCGCGCGAGGCCCCAATTTGCCGAACGCCCTGCGACCAAGGCGTTCCTTGGCCAGATCGAAGAGATGATCGTTGGCCAGTTTTTCACAATCCATCAACCAAAAACACCGGAGTAAGACCATGACTGAACGTGAAGAAATCCAAGCCGCCATCAACGAATGGAACAATGGCCTCGATAGTGGCGACATCGAGCGGATGGTGGCCTCATGCCACCGAGACGTCATGACGGTCAATGAACGCCAGCCCGTGACCGTCGGCACCCAGGCGATCCGTGACAAATACAACCCGCGTATTGCTGCAGCAGAGATCACCTCGGGCTACGACATCGAAGACCTGCAATTTTACGGTGACACGGCCATTGTGTCCGGCCGGTTCTACGGAACCATGAAGATGCGCGATACCGGCGAAGTCAAAAAACCAGAAGGTCGGTTGGTGCTTGGATACAAACGCGATGAAACCGGCGCGTGGAAGATGTTCCTCGACATTGACAACAACGGCCCCGAATAAACCACGCTGGCCGCGTCGAACCCGGCGTGGTCTCTTCTCTGTCCCTTCAACATCTTGCAGGAGACCAACATGTCCACGCTCGAAATCGTCACCAAAGAGATCGTCGATCTGCATGAATTCTTCACCGAATGGTTCAACGGGACAGCTGACCGTGATCAGCTTGGATCACAGTTCTTGTCGCGCCTGGACGAAAATGTCGTGTTCATCCCACCAGAAGGTCACATCCTGACCGGAGAGATGCTGAAAGGCGGGTTCGATAGAGACTTTGGGACGAACAAGGGTTTCCGTATTCGAATCCGCGACGTGACCATCCGACGGGAAGTCGGGGATCTGGTGATGGCCACCTACACCGAATGGCAGGTGGGCGCCACGCAATCCGAGCGCGAGAATGCCCGTGTCACCAGCGTCTTGATGAAGATGACCAGCCCCGTCACTTGGCTGCACATCCAGGAAACTTGGCTCCCCGACAGTGCGCGCGACGTTGGCTCTTTCGACTTCTGATCACTCATCAACAGGACAATCTTCAACATGACCCAACATATTGCAAAACGCCCCCGCGACATCGCCGATTGTGTCAGCGCCTATCTTCAAGAAGGCGATCTTGAGGGCATCACGTCGCTCTTTCACCCTGACTGTCAGATCTTCTTTCCACCGGACCAGCCACCACTCATGGGGGTAGAGGGCGCGCGGAAGGCCTTTGAAGGCTTCCTGGACCTGAAACCAGAGATCAAGAGCGATGTCTTCTGCGAGGTGATCAATGGCGAAGTGGCCATGTTGCGCGCCAACTGGAGGGTGATCGGGCCCGATGGAACGGTCATGGCCGAAGGACAATCCATGGAAGTTGCGAAAAAACTAGAAAATGGAGGCTGGGGCTACTTGATCGACTGCCCGAACGGCCCGCCCACAGTTTCTTGATCCACGCAAGCCCAGAGGTTTTCCATGACCAACAAGCATTTCCACGCTGGTGAACTGCGCCTGCAAAACCATGCCGGCATGCGCGCGAAAATCGACGTGATGACGCAGCATTTGATGCGAGACTTCATACCGGATCAGCATCGTGAGTTTTTTGAGGAGCTGGAATACATCTTCTTGGGAACTGTGGATCAACGGGGTCTGGCGCACGCCTCCATCGTCACTGGGTCAGTTGGGTTTGCTTCCTCTCCAGACCCCAAGACGCTGATTGTCAGAACGGGCCCTCGCCAAGACATTCGCGAATTTGATGCGTTGGATATCGGCCAGCCAGTCGGCGTCTTGGGGCTTGACCTATCAAACCGCCGACGCAATCGGATGCATGGCCGAATTTCTGCCATTGACGAGATGTCGATCAACATCAACGTCGTGCAGAGCTACGGCAATTGCCCTAAATACATCAACCTCCGTGAAATTGCCGAACGTAATCAATCATCCGGACGCATCGGGATCACACATACCGCCATGTTGGCACCTGTTGATGCTGACCTGATCATAAACGCGGACACCTTCTTCATTGCGTCTTATTTACGCGATGGATCGAACGCGCCTTACGAAGGTGTCGACGTAAACCATCGCGGCGGTCAAGCAGGCTTTATTTCAGTGGATACAGCATCTCAGATTACGATCCCCGACTACAAGGGCAATGACCTTTACAACACCTTTGGCAATCTTCTTTTGAACCCAAAAGCAGCGCTTCTATTCGTGGATTTTGAGACCGGGGATCAGCTGCATATTCATGGGAGCGCAAGCCTCATTGAAGACGCTGATAAGGTCTCACGTTTTCCCGGCGCGCAAAAACTTCTGCGTGTCGAAATAACCGGTGTCACACGAAAGACGGCCAGCACAGCACTTATTTGGCGGTTCATCGAAGCATCGCCGGTTAGCCCTGAACTCAGGCCACGGCCCCAGGGGGACTGAACCCATGACACTCAGGATTCTTGCCTATGGCGCAAATGGTTCACAGATGGCGGCCGGCACTCAGGCACCGGTCGATGCGGGTCACCAGGTGCGGGCCTTTACCCGCTCTACGAATGGCGCAGAACGCTGGCAAGCCGCAGGCGTCAATGCTGTCACAGGCGATATGAGTGATCTGGACGCGCTGCGTCGCGCGAGCGAGGGGCAGGATGCCTTATTTCTGCACGTACCGCTCATCACGGATCCGAATGATGATCGCAATATCTATGGATTGAATGCTCTGCAGGCCGCGAAAGAAGCGGGCATTGAACGGGTTGTTTGGAACACGGGTGGACCCATCATCGGAGACCGAGACCGGCGCTGTTGTGCTGCGTGCCCTGCAGGAAGGCGACTTTTCCTTTCTTGGGCTGGCGCCGATTACTTACATGGAGAACCTGCTTGGGCCTTGGACTGTCAAGGGAATCACGCAGGGTAAGCTGCCATATCCGACACCGAGCCGTTTCAAGATGCAATGGGGCGCAGCTGCCGATTTTGGCCGCTTAGCAGATAGGGCCCTCCAAAGCGATCTTCCCAACGAGGTTTTGCCTCTTGGTGGACCTGCAGCCCTGGATGTTGAGGAGCTCGCTGATATCATGGGGGAGGTGCTCGGGCGTAGCCTTGCATACGATGTCATGACGGCACCAGAGTTCGCGCGTCAGCTTGGCGTGCTGGCGGGAGCTCATGTCGCGGGCATGTATGGCGGCGTGCAGGCCAATCCAGATCAATTCCAGCCCGATCCCTCGCATATTGAAACGCGGTTCAACCTGAAACTGACATCTTTTGCGGACTGGGAGTCAGATCATCGCAACCACTTCACCCAACAAGGATAATCTGATGAAGCTATACACACACCCTCTGTCTGGTCATGCCCATCGGGCAACTGCCATGCTTTCGCTACTGAACGTTGATCATGAGGTGGTCGTTGTGGATCTGCAAAGCGGCGCGCATAAGCAACCTGACTATCTGAATATCAGCCCTATGGGTCAGGTTCCTGCGCTGGTGGATGGAGATGTGGTTCTGCGGGATTCCACGTCTATCCTGACCTATCTGGCGTTAAAGCACGACGCCGACCGCAGATGGTTACCCGCAGACCCGGCCATTGCGGCGCAGGTTCAGGAATGGCTGACCACCAGTGTCAAAGAAGTATTCGAAGGCCCGTGTGGTGCACGCATCTCCAAATTCTTCGGCGCGGCTATTGATTATGACGGAGCGGTTGAGAAGACACACAACTTGATGAGAATCATGTTCGAACCGCGTCTTGCGCATAACGACTGGCTGGCAGGTGATGCACCGACTATCGCGGATGTGGCCAACTACGGTTACATCGCTGCGGTCGAGGAAGCAGGCGTATCGCTGGCTGACTATCCGAATGCCCGTGAATGGCTTGCTCGGATCGAAGCTCTGGACGGATTTGTGAGAATCCAGTCCGTCGCCGAAATCATGGGTTCATCCGCTTGAATCTGTCCCGGAGCAAAGGATTTGCCATGAGCAAGATCAAGATCATTTACGGACATGACACCCTGTGCGGATGGTGTTTTGGCTTTACGCCGACGCTTGATGCTTTCGTGAAGTCGCATCCTGATGTCGAAATCGATATCGTTCCCGGCGGTCTGGTCAAAGGGAACCGGGTTGGAAGCTACGCTGATATGGCTGAATACATCGCCGAGGCAGAGATCAAAATGACGCGCGTGACAGGGCGCGCAATCGGTCAACCGTTCCGCGATATGTTGCAACAAGAGGACGCACCTCTCAGCATCTCGGCTCCGCCCAGCCACGCCATCCTGCAAATGAAGGACCTGGCCCCGGACCGGGCATTGGAATTTGCACATATCCTGCAAGACGAGCACTTCCTGAACGGAAAGGATCTAAACCTCGCTGCAACATATGACGAGATATGTGAGGCTCACGGCTTCCCGAAACTTGATACGGATGCGATTGTTATTGCCACCGAGGAAACACCTGCCGTTGATGAGAGTTATGCATTGTCAGCGTCGTTAGGAATTCAGTCTTATCCGACGATCCTCATCTTCTCCGAGGACGACACGTTGCTTGGCCAGATCAACTCTGAATATGAGTCAGAGGCGTTCCGTGCGCGGTTCGAGCAGATCGTCAAGACCGCTGCGGTTAATGAAATGGGTAATGTTTCGAGCTAATTCGGCGTTCAGCAAGCCTTGAAGCCGTCTGTCGTGGCCGCGGTTGGGCCACGACAGGTCTGCTTCACAAACGTTTCCCTTAGGAGAGCCGCGATCTGTCAAAGGACAACAGGCTCATCACATTGCAGCGTGAATTCGGATGTGACGACCTAGCGTCAACCCTTGCACCTTCTCCACAATCGAGCGGGCATCAATCCCATGGTGCTTGTAGAGATCGCCAATGGTTCCGGTTTGGCCAAAATGCTCGACCCCGAGCGAGATCGTCTGGTGCCCGGCGACTCCCCCAAGCCATGCAAGAGTGGCCGGGTGGCCGTCGATGGCGGTGACGATCTTGCAATGCGGTGGGAGCTCGCCCATCAGGGTTTCGGCATGGGAGCGGGCATGCGCGGTGCCACGTGAACGGGCCCGCTGCGCAGCAGTCCAGCCTGCGTTAAGCCGGTCCGCAGAGGTGACCGCAAGCACACCAACGTCACGCCGACCCTCACCGATGATACCCGCCGCCTTTATCGCTTCAGAAGCCACCGCCCCCTGATAGGCGATAACAACGTCGCAATTGGGCCCCGGCTTGCGCAACCAGTAGGCCCCATCGATGGCCCCCTGTCGAAAGGCGTCATCTTGCCGTTTTCCAGGCTGTTCGATAGGGTTGGTGGTCAGGCGTAGATAGACACTGCCGCCAGTCTCATCGCGCAGCCATGTCCGTTCATCAGGATCGCCTTCGCCATCCCGCTGCATGTAGTCGAATGCCCATTCCATGATCACCGCCAGCTCATCAGCGAAACCCGGTTCAAATGCGGCCAGCCCGTCCTGGCTCATTCCGATGAGCGGCGTACCGATGGATTGGTGGGCACCGCCTTCGGGCGCAAGCGTCACGCCCGATGGCGTGCCCACGATCATGAAGCGCGCATCCTGATAGCAGGCATAGTTCATCGCATCGAGGCCACGGCAGACGAAAGGGTCGTAAACCGTGCCGATGGGCAACAAACGTTTTCCAAACAGAGAATGTGAAAGACCAGCGGCCCCCAACAGCAGGAACAGGTTCATTTCAGCGATGCCAAGTTCGATATGCTGTCCTTCTGGCGTAAACGCCCATTTCGCTGTCGATGGAATACGGTGTTCAATGAAGGCATCCGCCTGTTCGGATCGGGCAAAGAGTTTGCGCCGGTTGACCCAGGAGGCAAGGCCCGTGGTCCCGGTCACGTCGGGTGATGTGGTGACGATGCGCGCCGCAAGTTCGCTGTCGCCTTTGGACAGATCATCAAGAATTTTGCCAAAGGCCGCCTGGGTCGAGATTTCGCGATCACTGCTGAACTCGACGGCAGGAACCGGCACTTTCGCATCGCTGAACCTGCGCGGGCCATCCGCGAAGAACGGAACGGTCTTCAGGAATCGTTCCAACTCGGCAGCATTATCCACCCCAGCTAACCGCTCCCATTCCTGACCTTCGGTGACACCCATGTGCTTTTGCCATTCAGCAAACTGGGTTTTGTTCATCAGCCCGCCGTGATTGTCTTTGTGGCCTGCGATGGGTGTGCCCCAGCCTTTGACGGTATAGGCAAGAAAACAGGTTGGGCGGTCGTGGTCGATGGCATCGAAAGTGTCGGCCATTGTCTCAACGCAGTTGCCGCCGAGGTTTTCCATCAATGCGGCCAGTTCGTCATCACTGCGCCGTTCTATCAGGGCGGAGACATCGCCTTGATCACCCAGATCATCCATGAGCCGTTCGCGCCATACAGCTCCGCCCATGAAGGTCAGGGCCGAGTATTCCTGGTTCGGGCAGGCATCGATCCAGTCACGAAGCTTCTCGCCACCCGGTTCCTCAAATGCAGCCCGCTGTAGTGCGCCGTGCTTGACGCTAACGACCTCCCAGCCAAAAGCGTCGAAGATTTTTTCGATGCGCTCAAACAGACCTTCACGAACAATCCCGTCGAGCGATTGCCGGTTGTAATCAATGATCCACCAGGTGTTGCGCAGGTCGTTTTTCCAACCTTCCTGTAAGGCCTCGTAGATGTTGCCTTCGTCTAATTCTGCATCGCCAACAAGCGCCACCATGCGGCCCATAGGGGAATCTTTGCCCCAGTCTTTTGCGGCGATATAGTCCTGAATAATCGAAGCGAATGAGGTAATTGCGACGCCCAAACCCACAGAACCGGTGGAGAAATCAACGTCGTCAATATCCTTGGTTCGCGAGGGGTAGCTCTGAACGCCGCCCAGACCCCGGAAATCTTCCAATTTTTCGCGGGTCTGGTTGCCCATCAGGTATTGGGCTGCATGGAAAACGGGTGAGGCATGGGGCTTGACGGCCACCCGGTCTTCTGGTCGCAGTGCGGAGAAGTAAAGCGCCGTCATGATCGACACCATCGAGGCGGATGATGCCTGATGCCCGCCGATCTTGATCCCGTCCACTTTGGGTCGGACGTGGTTAGCGTGATGGATCATCCAGTGTGAATGCCACAGCAGAAGCTGTTCGATGGTTTTCAGATGCGTAAGCGAAGCGGTCATGGCAAAGCTCCCCATGTCGGGTATTAGTCTTCTATCTCTGTGGTGACGATCTCGCCAGACAGAGAGACTGGATTGATGATCGTTTGTGCGTTGGGGCTGTGTTCGACGGCCTTTTTGTGCAGCTCTTCGAACTGTTCCGGGGTGCCGTCGCCTGTCACGTGAATCGTATAGCGGATTTCCGGGAAGCCCACCGGCGCATTGGTGCCAAGACCCATGAAACCGCGCAGATCCAGCGTGCCGTCAAAGTCGATCTTGACCGATTCCAGTTGAATGCCTTCCGCCGTGGCACCAGCCACAAACGCAACCATCATGCAAGAGCCAAGGCCTGATAGCAGCAGTTCCTGTGGGTTGGGTCCATGGTTATTGCCCATCAGTTGACGCGGTTCATCCGCCTTCCAGGTAAAGGAGCGGCTGACTCTGTGTGGGCCAACCAACATCGGTTTGGTCGACGACCGGGCGCGTGTGCCGCTTTCCCAGTCGATCTCGATGCCGTAGCTCATCAGGCCCTCTTCAGGATCGCCCGAAACTTCATTGACGAATTCGCTCAGGGCAGCGGTTGGGATAGAGTTGCGCATTAAGCAGCACCTTTCATGACAGGGATGGCGTTGAGAGCTTGGTCAAAGTCGGCGATCAGATCGTTTGCGTCCTCGATTCCGACAGACAGGCGGACGCAGCCGGGGTAGATGCCGATATCTGCGCGTTGCCGCGTCGTCATAGTGGCCTGCGAAGAGTTGAAGGGCAGGCTGATGAGGCTTTCAATGCCGCCAAGACTGGTTGCCTGTTTTGGCAGTCGCAGATGATCCATCAGGTCGAGAGCCGCTTGATCGCCACCTTTGACAAAGAAGGTGACGTTGCCAGTGCCCATCTTCATCAATTCCTTGGCACGGGCATGATCGGGGTGACTGGGCAGCATCGGGTAGAGCACTTTTTCCACGGCGGGATGGGTTTCCAGGAACTCAGCCAACGCAGTCGCCGAGGCCTCGTGTGCCTTCATTCGAATGTCGAGCGTTTTGAGACCACGCTCCAGCAGGAAGCAGGCGTGTGGATCAAGCGAGCCGCCATAGTTCAGCAGTCGTGGCCAGATCATGTCCACAAGCTTGCGCGGACCGCAGACCACACCGGCAATGAGATCAGAGTGGCCATTGAGATACTTCGACGCCGAGTGCACCACCAGATCCACACCCAATTCCAGCGGCTTCATAACCGGGGGAGGGGCAAAAGTGCTATCAACGATCAGGCGCAGGTTATGACGCTTGGCGATCTCGACAAGGGCAGGGATGTCCACCACCTTCAGAACCGGGTTGGTGATCACTTCGAAATAGAGGATCTGGGTGTTGGGCTGGATCGCCGCTTCGATTGCTTCAAGATCATAGCTGTCCACCAAGGTGGCAGACATGCCAAGCGACGGGAATTCCTGATTAAAGAGGTTATAGGTGCCTCCATAAAGGTCGCTGGCTGCGACTACATGCGCACCTTTATCGACAAGAGCCATAACCGCGGCCGTGATTGCCGCCATACCTGAGCTGAACACGATCGCGCTTTCGGCGCCTTCGAGTGTTGCGAGTTTTTCCTGTACCGCCCATTGCGATGGGTTTCCGTAGCGGGTGTAGATGAAACGATCCCGGCCAAACCCTTCCTCGATAGATCCATAAGTTTCCTCGTGCAGGATGAAGGTCGAGGTCTGGTAGATCGGTGTCCCTACGGCGCCGGTGCGGGGGTCGTCATGTGTGCCAGCATGAACAGCCTTGGTCGACATGCCCATGCCGTCCATCGGATGCGCATCCAGAAACGGTCCGGATTTGCGCGCGCGGTCCAGTTCGTCGATCCAGCCGCCTACTTTGCGTGTCGCAGCTTGGCTGGTTGCATCGCCATAAAGTGGTTTCTTAGTCATCTTATCCTCCAGTCAGGGCGTGCTATTCTGCTGCAATGGCGTTGTGTTGAGACAGGGCCGCCATCAAATCGTCGATCAGGTCGTCCAGGGTTTCCAACCCGACAGAGAGGCGAACGAGGCCTTCCGCGATGCCGTGCTCGGCGCGTTCTTCAGGCGTGTATGTGGAGTGGGTCATGCTTGCGGGGTGTTGGATGAGGCTTTCCGCATCACCAAGGCTAACCGCTCGCTGAATGAGCTTCAGGCGGTTCATCATGGCGATACCGCCTTCCTTGCCGCCGACGACCTCAAATGGGATCATGCCGCCAAAGTCCGACATCTGACGACGCGCAAGATCAGCTTGCGGGAAACTATCGAGACCCGGGTAGTGCACCATCGCGACCGCCGGATGGTCTTCGAGCTTTTTTGCGATTTGCATCGCCGACCGACAGTGCCTCTCGACCCGCAGTTCGAGCGTTTTCAATCCCCGCAAGAGCAACATCGCTGTGAACGGAGACATGACCGAGCCTGTCATGTCTTTCAGTCCGACCAGCCTAACTTGCTTCATATCGTCGGCGGAGCCAGCGATGAGGCCAGCCACCAGATCACCATGACCGCCCAGATATTTCGTGGCCGAATGCAGAACGATATCCGCGCCATGTTCCAGGGGACGTGTCAGTACGGGCGTCGCGTAAGTGTTGTCGACGACAACCTTTGCGCCGTTTGCATGTGCGATCCGAGAAACGGCCTCGATGTCCACAAGACGGTTGTTGGGATTGGCCGGTGTTTCGAAATACACAATCCTTGTGCGGTCAGTAATCGTACTGGTCAGATTTGCGGGGTCGGTAAGATCTACGGGTGTGACCTTAACGTCGAACTTAGTCAGCCCGTGGCTCAGGAAGGCAAACGTGCAGCCATAAAGCGTTTTGTCGATGATGACTTCATCGCCAGCCTCGACGAAGGTCCAAAAGACGGAAGTAATCGCACCCATGCCGGACGCAGTGGCCAGCCCGGCTTCGCCGCCTTCCAGGTTGGCGATGCGTTCCTCAAGCTGATCGAGTGTCGGGTTTGAGATGCGGCTATAGAAGTGTCCTTCCTGTTCTCCAGCGAACAACGCACCGCCAGCTTCAGCAGTGTCGAAAGTGAAGGTTGAGGTCAGATAGACGGGCGGGTTCAGCGACCCTTGGTGCTCTGAGGCGTCATACCCGTGATGGATGGCGCGTGTTGAAAAGCCGGCAATGTCTTTCTTCATGAGAAGCCCTCCTGATTGCATGGCACTTTAGGATAGATCGGAGGGCATTAGGTTGCTATCTTCGCCCTTATAATAACTTCAGTTGGAATATTATGCTAAAACCAGCGAAAATAGACGCCACAGATCGCAAGATGATCCGAGCCTTGCAGGAGAACGGGAGAATAACGAATCTCGATCTGGCAGAAGCGGTCAACCTGTCACCGTCGCCCTGTTTGAGACGGCTTAGAAACCTCGAACAGAAAGAGGTAATCAGAGGTTACAGCATCGACGTTGACTCCGCAGCTTATGGTCTTCCGATCACTATTTTCGTCCGCGTGACATTAGATGGGCATACGGCAAGTGTTGTCGGTCTGTTCGAAGAAGAAATACGTAACATCCCGGAAGTTCTCGAATGCTACGTTATGACGGGGGCCGCCGACTACTTGTTGCGGGTTGTGGTCTCGGATCTCGAAGACTATGAGCGGTTCGTCCGGCAGCGCCTGCATAAAATTGGGCACATCAGGTCAATCGATACCAGTTTTGTCTACGGTATTGTGAAGAAAACGCAGGTTTTCCCTGAGCTTGATGTTTAGTCTACGGAAGACAAGGGACGACGCGCCATCCGGTCAGCCAAGCTTTCGCGGCGTGGAAACTCGGCCAGCGCACACCTTATCTCGTCTGGCGTTGTCAGATGTCTCAACCAGGTATCGCCAGCAATGATCTCTGCATAGTACGGGATTTGCATAAGCCGCTTGTCGGAATCTTCTTCAATTCGCATCGTGTAATAGCCGATCTGGTGATAGTACATCGTGCGCGCTCTCACCAACGCCGACATCGCGTCGTGACCAAATCCTTCGAAAACCCACTGATAGAGCGAAATCCGTTTATGATCGATAAATCGCAGGGTGCGCGCTGCCAGCTTTGATGTTTTGCTCCACTCCCGAACCGCCACATCAAGCGGGGCATCGAATTGGGGGCTCAGAACCCAGACATAGGCCAGTGCCAGATATTGGGCGCGGGGTTCATCAGCTGCCTCTTCAAGTGCTTCAAAAAAAGGGTGAACGTTGGTCGCCAACCAATCCTTCAGCAGAGCGCGGTACAGAGCATCTCGGTTTTTGAAGTGCCAATAAAAACTTCCGGGCGTCACTTTGAGCTTGCGCGCCAGCGGCTCTACTTTGACAGCCGAGATGCCACGTTTGATCAACACCTCCCGCGACGCTGAGATCCAGTCCTCTGCGGAAATAGACCCTGCCTTTGGTGCTCTTTTCTTGGCGCTCAATTAGGTTTCCAATCCATAAATCTGCTGACTAGCTTGCTTTCCTTTGACAAAGCCCATCGTAACGGGTCTCGTTAGCTAGGTCTTCGCGGGCTAATACCAAATCTGAAGCACTATCCAATGCTGAAACTTGCCGCCCGATCATTTCCCACACGGCTTCCAGTTGGGCAGCTCTAACATGCATTCGATAGCTCTGAGGTTGATTATGGCGATAGAGAAGCGTGCCAAACCCGTGCCAGAGCCGTGAAACTGAGGGCGATGGAGAGTCACCCACAAATTCCGTCCCAGTTGCGATCAGTCGTTCCGCATTTGGTCCGGCAAGGGATATCACCGCGTATGCCGCGCTGAAGTCTGAGACGGCTATGTTTCGGTCAGCATGCCATCCATCAGTCAAACACAGCCCGTTCACGACCAAAAGACGATCGCGTCTTTGACGCAATGCATAAACGTCCCCCACTGCAAGATCTGCTCCGCCTGCGGTCGCAGCATCCATGTCACAGGCCGCGAGGCAGTCGTTAAGCGCACCACTGATCACAGTTTGTCGTTTCAATGTAACAAGGCGGGCTTCGATGTTTTCTCCTGTCAATTCAGGGCGGGCATTACCCAAAGCCGGTGGCCATTTGTGGCGATCATCACGCATCGATCCGAACTCCTTCAATATCAAACGCACAAGAGGACGTTATTGTTGCATGGCGGGAACTGCCCATATGACTGATTTCTACCTTCTCACCCATGGCCGCCAAACCGCCGGTTACCAGAGCAAGTGCGATCGGGCGTTCCAATGCCACACTGTCGTGGCTCGACGTTACGTATCCTAGCGAACGCCGATCAGAACCTTGTCCCGTAACGATGTGCGCGCCGACAGGAAGCAAAGGTTCACCGTTGTCTACTGAGAGGCCTACCAACTGCTTGCGGTCCTCTCGGTTGGCATTATCGGTGTGAAGGCTCCGGTCACCAACAAAGGCAGCCGACTTGCGGAGGCGAGGGGCACCAAAGCCAAGGTCATGGGGCATTGTCTCACCTTCGGTGTCTTTGCCGACCAATATGTATCCTTTTTCGGCGCGCAATGCGATCAGCGCTTCTGCCCCTACAGGGCCAGCCCCATGAGGTTTGCCAACGGCGATAGCCCGTTGCCACAAACCTGAGACGGCGTTGTTGGGTACTGATATCTCGAAGCTGGTATCCCCGGTGAAGCTGACCCGCGCGACACGGGCCGGAGCACCTTCGAATGCGCCAAGTCTAAGTGACATATGTGCAAATTCTTCCAGCGTGTCCAAGACAGCGAGCTCTTCAACAATGGCGCGCGCCTTTGGCCCGGCTATCGTCACGGTGGACCAATTTTGCGAGGCATCATGGATATGGACACGATAGGGATCGAAACTGTCCTGCCGCCAGTGTTCGAGATGCGCCATAACCGCATCCGCATGTGATGATGAGCATGAGATGATGAAACGCGTGTCGTCCACACAAGCCATGACCCCATCGTCAAAGACAAGTCCGCCCTCGGTCAGCACAAACCCATACCTGATGCGGCCCGGTTTCAGGTTAGACATTGTGTTGTAGTAGATGAAGTTCACAAAAGCACGCGCATCGGGGCCGATCACTTCGATTGCACCGAGGGCCGAGCCATCCATGATCGCAGCCGCTGATCGGGCCATCAGACATTCACGTGTCACGGCGCTTTTTTCATCGTCCTCACCATACCAAGCGGGGCGCAGCCAGCCGCCATATTCTCCAAGTGCGGCTCCAAGAGCGCGATGCTCAGGCTCAAGCGTCAACCGTTTGAGCGGCGCAACCTGTGTGTCGCGATGCGCACCTCGGTAGGCTTCAAGCGGAACGGGCACAAAAGGTGGGCGGAACGTGGTGGTACCTACTTCCGGGATTTTCTGGCCCTTCAACTCAGCCATGGCTGCCAGTCCGGCGATATTGGACGTCTTGCCCTGATCGCCTGCCATGCCCAGGGTGGTATAGCGTTTCAAATGCTCGACAGAGACCATGTTTTCGCGATGGGCCAACGCCACGTCCTTGAGCGTGACATCGTGTTGGAAATCAATCCACTGACGCCCCTCAGTGTTGCTCGTATCGGGCAGCAGGGGCGGTATGCTATAGATCCGGCGCTTGGGCGATGGAGCATTGAGGGCTGCGCTTCTCGCTTCCTCCTCAAGCGCGTCCCTTTCAAATGTTCCGTTCGCGGCGCCGATCACACGCATCCAATCCGGTCCGGTGGAGGGCACAAATGTCTGTCGACCGTCATCCCAGTCCAACTTCCCGCCTGCATGGCGCCAGAGATGAACCAACGGTGTGAGCCCGGCTGACGCCAGGATCGTATCACAAGCGTGGGTTTGTCCGGAGAGTTGGAGACCTTTGATAGCCTGAGCCCCGATTGTTTTAGCTGCACCCGACTTCGGATCGAGCAAGTCCACATTTGCACCAGCGTTTTCCAGTTGTGCAGCCACATTTGCGGCGTCCGGGCGATTTGTCAGGATAGCAATCCGACGCCCGACCAGGATGCCATAGCGGGCAAGAAACTCCGCGCCTGCATCCAGTGACATTACACCAGGGCGGTCATTATTTGAAAAGGTGATAGGGCGGTCCACCGCGCCTGTGGCAACGATGACATTTTCAGGACGCAATTTTCGAACGACAGGCGCAACTCCAACTCCGCGATCCGTTAAGATCGAAATCGCCTGGTGATCATAGACGCCAATCGCACTGGTATTGCTCAGAACACGACCACCGGCATCCTCAATCGCATATAGCTGTTCATCAACCCAATAAGACGGCGCGTCAGCGGTGTCATTGGGATAGCGATAAGAGCTGCCGCCAAATTCGGGATGATCATCGATCATCAGGACCGACTTGCCAGCTTTGGCAGCGGTTCGCGCTGCCATTAGTCCAGCGGGCCCACCGCCTATGACCAGTGTTTCGCAGTGATCGTGCAATATGGTCGCTTCAAAGTTGTCCTGGACATCTGCGCTAAGCGTGCCAATCCCGGCCATTCTCCGGATTATCGGTTCAAACAGGTGCCAGTTTGGCCACATGAATGTTTTATAGTAGAATCCGGCAGGTAGGAACCTGTGTGCGAAATCCAGTACGCCTTTGAGGTCTCTCTGCGCCGTTGGCCAGGCATTGACCGAGCGGACCACCATTCCTTCAATCAGTTGAGTTGTGGTCGCCTGACAGTTGGGATAGGCGATGCCGCCAAATTCGATATCGACAACCGCGTTCGGGTCGTCAAACCACGCGCCCCAAACACCGCGTGGCCGGTGGTATTTGAAGCTGCGGCCAAATATGCGAACACCGGACGCCAGCAGCGCGGACGCGACGGTGTCACCTTGAACGCCATGATACGTTTTGCCATCAAAGCGAAAGCTGAGTGGCCTTGAGCGGTCGATCAACCCGCGCGTTTCGATGCGATGCCCGGTCATGCCACATCCTTCCGCATTGGCGTAGTATCCAGAACTTCCATCGTGGCGCTGTCGCGCTCCATAACGAAGTATTCCTGACAGGTTGTATGAACCCAGATCTCGCGGGTTGGACCCTTTGCGTTTTTGCAAAAAAACAAGTAGTCAGCCCACTCTTTGTCGCTGACCTCTTGAGTAGTGTCAGGACGTGTTTTTCCGGCCTCACCCGCGAAACGGAATTCTCGTTCGTCGCGAAGACCACAAAATGGACAGGGGAAGCGTTGCATTCATTTCTCTTTCTTCAGTGTGCAATGCCTGAACCAGCGGCCTCGTCCAGGAGGCGACCGGTGCGAAAACGATCAGGATCGAAGGGGCGGCTGATGTCGTGGTGTTGGCCAGTCACAAGCAAATGGGCAAAGACGTATCCACCACCCGGGATCGCCTTAAACCCACCCGTGCCCCAACCGCAGTTTATGTAGATACCCTCGGTGCCTGAAGGCCCTATGAGCGGGGAACTGTCCGGGCTGACATCCACATTGCCCGCCCAGTGACGTAGCAGTTTGACTTTGGCCAACGCGGGTGCCATCTCGATGATGCCTGACAGAACCGTTTCCTGCATTGGCGTATTGCCACGTTCGGCATATGACGGGATACGATCCAACCCGCCACCAATCACCAGCCCACCCTTGTCGGACTGACTAAAGTAGCTGCCCGTCATTGGTGAGAAGGCTACGGTATCCATCACCGGCTTTATCGCCTCGGTGACGAAGGCCTGAAGGGCATATGAATGGATGGGCAAGTTGTACCCCCCCATTTCGGCCAGCACCGAGGAATGCCCAGCCACAGCAACCCCGACGCGTTCCGAACGGATCTTGCCCAACGTGGTCTCGACGCCTTTGCAAATACCTCCTTCGATCAGAAAGCCAGTGACTTCGCAATTCTGAATGATGTCGACGCCATGCTGATCAGCTGCACGGGCGTAGCCCCAGGCCACCGCATCGTGGCGCCCAGTGCCACCGCGCCCTTGGTAAATGGCCCCATGGATCGGATAGCGGGCGTCACTGCTGTAATTCAGGATCGGTGCTTTCTTCTGCACGTCTTTGACGTCAAGCAGTTCAGAATCAACTCCATTAATTTGCATCGCGTTTACAGTGCGCGAAGCGATTTCCATCTCGGCCTCGGAATGGGTCAATACCATCATTCCACGCTGCGAGAACATCACGTTGTAATTGATGTCCCTTGAGAGCTTTTCATACAAACTGACCGACAGATCATAGAGCTGGGTGCTTTCCGGATAGAAGTAATTCGACCGGATCACCGTCGTGTTTCGACCGGTATTGCCGCCCCCCAACCAACCTTTCTCGATCACGGCGACCTTACGCACACCGTGATTTTTGGCCAGATAGTAAGCGGTCGCCAGACCATGGCCGCCCCCACCAATGACTATTACATCGTAGGCGTCCTTGGGGGCTGGGCTCCGCCAGAGCGGAGCCCAGCCCTTGTGGCCCCGCAAACCTTCGCGAAAGACCGAAAATGCCGAATAGTGGCGCGACATTGTGTGTCCTTTGTGTTGTCAGCCCAGCAGAAGTTCCGGCAGCCACAATGCGACGCCGGGGATGAATGTCGTCAGAAGCAGGGTCGGCAACCACGCGAAGCCGATGAAGATCATGGTCGGACCAAGCATCTTCTGCACGGGTGCATCGGTGACGCGCGCGCCAAGAAACAGCAAAGGTGCTGTCGGTGGCGTGATGTTTCCCATGCCCAAGTTGACGCCAAGGATTGCGGCAAAATGGATCGGATCCACGCCGACACTTTTCGCGATTGGCAAAAGCAGCGTCGCACTCAGGATCAGGCCGCTGAAATCGTCCATGATCATGCCGATCAAGATCATTGTAAGATTGATCATCAGCAAAACCACAATCGGGTTTTCTGAGATCGAAAAGATCAAGTCCTCAGCCATACCGGGAATGTCTTCGAAGATCAGAAACCGGCTGACGATCAGAACCATGAAGATCATGACCATGACAACACCGATGGTGACACCGGATTCTTTCAGAGTTTCCAAGAATATTTTCCAGGTCAGGCCTTTGTAAACGAAAAAGCCGATTGGGATCGCATAGATCACCGCAACGCCTGCCGCTTCGGTTGGGGTCATAATACCACCGTAGATGCCACCCAGAATGATAATGGGCATCATCAGCGCCGGAAAAGCGACCAAGGTTTTGCGGCTGAAAGCAAGGATAAGCTGCTCGCGCTCTTCTGGTAATACAATATCGGTCTGCTTACGCATCATGATCAGGTTGATGATCACAAGCAGCGAGGCGACGATTATTCCAGGCACGACGGTAGCCAAAAAGCACTTGAGGACCGATTGCTGGGTGATCCAGGCATAGATCAGCTGCGCCGAGCTAGGCGGGATAAGAAGCCCTAGCGGGCTTGCCGCCACTAGAAGCGCCGCAGAGAACCCCTCAGGGTAGTTGGCTTTGCGCAAATGAGGCATCATGACCGAACCGATGCAGGTCAAGGTCGCAGCACCGCTGCCGGAGATGGCACCAAACATGGCACTTGCGACCACGGACGCCCCGGACAGACCGCCCCGGATGCGGCCCAGCAGCATTTCGGCCAGATCGACGATCGGAGAAGCAATCTTGCCGTTCTTCATGATGTCGCCCGCAACAATGAAGAGAGGAATCACGAGGATCACGACCGTGTTCATTTTCCAATGGCCGGTTGGCAAAAAGCCCGACACATCGTGGCCACCGGTATAAGCCAGAAAGATTAGAACTCCGCCAAAGGCGATTGGAACAGCAACACCCGCAAACAGCAGGGCGCAGATGAGTAATACTGAAATACCGACAACCATTATGGATGTCCCTTCCCAGGATTGCCGGTAATGCCGCTCTTATCCATCTGAGCAATTACGCCTGCAGTTCTGAATTTCAGAAGTACGTAGAGGTGGAGCGCGCTGTAAAAGGCCATGAACGAAAACCCGACGAATATCCCGAGCCGTGGGACAAAGAAGGGAATGCGCAAAGCAATCGTGGTCTGCCACTGGGGATACGAGGCGATCTCATCCCGTAGCATCAGGATCGCCCAATAAATCAGAAAACAGGTTACAACTAACTCAACCGAAGTGATGATGACCTTTCGCCACCAGACGATTGTTGGGTTGGTTAGCCAGCTTTCCAGAATATCGGCTTTGATCTGACTGTCTTCGTATGTGCCGACAGCGCTACCAAGAAAGAACAGCCAAAAGCACATTGGCATCAGCCACTCTTCATAGGCAAAGAGGTCGCTCTTCAACACGTAGCGAAGGAGCACGACCATGAAGAAGGTCAGTGCCAGGATGAAGGTCGAGAGCATCAGGAAGGCAGACTTTATCTTTATCAGCCGCCTGACGGTTTGCCCCAATTTGGGGGGGAGTTGATCGGCAAGTTCTATCACGGTAACCACTCCAGAATTGGCAAAGTGGGCCAGGGAGAAAGGCCCACGTCGCTGGGCTTCAATTGGCGGTCAGGCGGTCAAGAATGTCCTGTCCGACGACGTCCGCCACATTCGGCCACACGGTCGCCTGTATGTGCGCCTTAATGGCATCCCGCTCTTCTTGCGTGAATTCTACGATTTCCCAGTTCGCATCGACCAACTGATTCACAAAGCCCTGGCTGCGTTCCCAGGCCAGTCGGCTAATCTCTGCAGCAGCTGCGGCGGTTTCCTTTTCAACGACGGCACGCTGTTCATCATTCAGCTCATCATAGAAGCCCTGGTTGGCGTAGATCATCGTGCTTTCAATGAACGCATTGTAAGGAACATAGGTGTTGCCCACGTCGCTGGCCGCAAAGGTTGTGTAGGCCCATTCCGGCGTACAACAGATAGCACCATCAATGGTGCCGGCCTGTACGGCTGGGAACACTTCAGCCCAGTTCAGGGTTGTTACCTGATAACCCAGCTCTTCCATGGTTTGCTTCGCGATCTGTGAAGACCACGCGCGCACGTTCATTTCCTGGTTGCCCAAGCCGGTTGGGTCCGCAGGCCGCTCGGTTGCGATCATGCCGATCAGGCCCTCGCCAATGGTCGCCAGCGGCTGGATACCAAATGACGTCAGGATCTCTTCAAGAATTTGGTTATATGTAGAATTTGGATCGCCATAGACCGCATCCAGTTCTTCCTTGGTGGTGACAAGGAAGGGGAGGCTGTTGATCTCCAAGCGCGGATCTTTCTGCGCATAAACCGTGGCATGAACCATATCCACGTTGCCTCGGATGGCGCTCTCAAGAAGCTCTTCACCGGACCCGAGCTGGCCCGCCGGGAAATATTTGACTTTGAGGCCGACACCGGCGTTTTCCATGTTCTCCGCCATTTGTTCTAGCACGGCGTTGCCGAAGTGTTCTGCAGGTACGGTACCAGCGATGCGAAGGCGCACATCTTGCGCAATAGCGGCTGACGCAGCCAGCGTCGCTGCGGCAGTCATCATCATCAGACGTGACGTGAAATTCATTTCTATTCTCCCGTTGGTTTAAGAATTTGGCTAAACAGCAACTCTTGAACATAGGTTGCCCTATGGTCAAACATAGGGATGTAAATTACGCTATGGCAAGTATTAGTTTTTTCGCGGGCTTTGACACAAGTTGCGCTCGTAGAACGGATAGGGCTCCGAAATCCTGTCATTCTTGACTAGGTTATTGATAGAAAGAGCTATTCTCGAACGCGGGTGAAAATGCCGTTGGTACCGCGGGAGTCAGCGTCGCAATGGGTGAAAGTCCGTTTGCGGCGTCTCTTTCTTCCGAGAGCCCGAATCAATTGCGCGGCATTCAGGCGAGGTAGCCGGACGTCGAGATCTATGTTTCGCTTAGCAGGTTTTGGACAACTGGTCAGTCAGCATCAGGCGCATCAGACTCATCCGAGGTCTGGAGGCAGTCAATTTGATAAATCCAATTGCATAGCTGATTTGCTATAGTTTAGTTTTCAGGACTCAAAGCACGCCACGGGATCTGATTGTGACCAGCCGAGGACAATTGGCTAAGAAATGACAAGTCTCAAAACGCTCCGAAGGCCTAAGCAGCATCATGACTTGCAACATGCTCAGCACAAAGACATATGAGCGTCGAACCCGGTTGATACCACCGATACTCATGCCCGCAATACTTTGAACGATGGATGAAGCTACAACAACATTTGAAATCTTTGTTCAGAATAAGTTTTCTGATCTCGAAGTGTCTTCGGTGGCAACCGTTCTATCAACAGCCAACCAGGTCTTGAATCGGAAATGCTTTCGTTGGGTTTTTGTATCGGACACACCGGGTTTGGTACAAAGTCGCAACGGGATGATCGTAAGGGCTGAACCGTCGGTTTTTGATCACAACCTGAAAGAATTTATGGTTGTCGTTGGTGGTGACCGAATAAATTCAAGTGCGTGGTCACCAAGGGCCAGAGCGATGCAACGAAGCAATCGTCATGTCGTGATGCTGTCAGAGGCGGCAACCGCATTTATTCGTGACTATCGAAGTAGAAGCTTTTGCGCGACCACTCATTGGCGCGATGTTCAGGTTTTGGAGGAATTGGGTGACTTTCCAAATGTATCGCTTCGATATGCTGAGGTCTCTGGAAGTCTAGTCACGTCGACAGGGGGAAACTACACAAGCGAGTTGGTCATTGATCTCATCGCCAGTAGTTTATCACACCAAGAAAAAGCGGAAATCGGCAGTCGTCTGGTTCTGCAATCGATCCGCGACAGAAGGTCCAAACAGCCCTGCGGTACAACCTATTTGATGAACGCGTTCGGTCCACAAATTCTTAGGGCTATTCGGATTATGGAAGATAACGTCGAATGCCCGATTTCGACACGAAATATCTCCATGAGGTTAGGATTGTCGGTTCGTCAGCTTGAGCGAGTGTTCACGAAATACACCGGAACTTCTCCAGGTCGATACTACAAAAAGATTCGGGTCGGGAGAGCACACAACCTTGTCACAGAAACCAACATGACGCTGGTCGATGTCGCGCTGGCCACCGGTTTCGGATCTGTTGCAAGCTTAACCAGCGCATATCGAACCGAATTTGGGAAAAGCCCGCGCGAGATACGAGTTAAGGGTGGGCACAGCTTAGAATAGGTATGATTTCAATCCTGTCCTGTCCTGTCCTGTCCTGTCCTGTCCTGTCCGAACCTGCGGCTCAAATAAACAAAAAAGGCTGCGCGAACTATCGTTTAGCGCAGCCCGTTCCTGATTGAAGGAATTGGATGTTGACCTTTGCCGAAAGGTCTACCCAATGCCCACTCTCTGAGGATTACAACATCATGAGGGCGACGTTGCCGGCTACGACGGCGATTGTCAGCGCGATCATGATGGAAGCATCCTTAATAATTTTTACGCTGTTAGACATCTCGGTGACTCCTGGGTTTGCAGGTGTTTCTCAGGCGCAGCTAGACTTCATTTTGAGTCTGTAGAAGTGCCATTTTTGCATGCCTGATATGCAGTTTCGAGATAGAGGCCGCATTGGGCGAGCTGCAAAAAATGAAGCGTATTGAGTCGTAAGACTGGCGCGTGTCAAAGATTGAAAACACCCAAGACGCAGGTTCAAGACCTTCGGTTATTCACATATCACAAAGTAACAAAGTCAAGATTTGCTCAATTGTTTTGAAGTGAGGCGCCGCGTGAAGATCGTGGCTGTCAGATCTTCATCTGGTTTTCGGATGCGACTTAACAACACCAGTGTGATGATCGCCAAGCATATTGAGACAACCTTATTACCATCATTCATCAAATCAATGAATTTTGAAATACCAGAATTGTTTCAAGCAATAGCCTAAACTACGTCCTTTTGGCACGAAACACCACCTTTCCCGGTCTGCGCTCAAACACGATTTAGATGTGGCAGCAGACCACGACAAAACCACAGGAGACAACCATGAAACATCTACTGATCAGTGCTGCTGTTGCTGTTGCAAGTTTAAGCTTCACACCGGCGTCTGCTGATGATGTCCGTGTTAGCTATGAGACCGTCGACGGCGTCAAGATCTTCTATCGGGAGGCAGGGGACCCTGTCGATCCGGCCATCGTTTTGTTGCACGGATTTCCCAGCTCCTCTCATCAGTACCGAAAGCTGCTCGCCGAGCTGTCTGACGATTATTATCTGATCGCGCCTGATTATCCTGGGTTCGGGTCCAGCGACTTCCCGTCGCCCGACAGCTATAGCTATACGTTCGACAATATTGCGGAGACCGTAGACACTTTCCTTGAGCAGATGGGCGTCGACAATTTCTCGATGTATATGCAGGACTATGGCGCACCCGTTGGATTTCGGATTGCTACAGCTAGTCCCGAAAAGATTGAAACGCTGATCATTCAGAATGGCAATGCCTATGCTGAGGGCGTTAATCCAGAAACCTGGGCCCCAGTGACCCATCTTTGGGAGAACGGGCGCGATGCAGAATACGAAGCAAAGCTGATCCCTAACATCTTTTCGGTCGAAGGCCTGCGCTGGCAATACACGCATGGCACGCGCAATCCGGATGGCATCCTGCCTGACAACTGGCTGCTGGATCACCAGGCGATGAGCCGACAAGGGATGCATGACGTCCAGCTTGGGTTGATCTACGACTATCGCAACAACGTGGCCAAATACCCCGAGTGGCAGGCTTACATGCGTGAGCACCAGCCTCCTGCTTTGATCGTGTGGGCCAAGAATGACGCGTACTTTCCGGTTCCGGGTGCCGAAGGCTACCTTCGTGATTTGAAGGATGTGGACTACAACATCCTTGATACCGGACATTTCGCGTTGGAAGAGGATGGCGATGTTATCGCACTGCGCATGCGCAACTTCTTGTCAAAGCGGTTGGCACGTTGACGTGTTCGCAACTCTGTCTTTGAAACAAACTGCCGCGCTGGCAACATGTGGTGCCAGCGCGGCGACGCGGAAAACAAGAAGAACGCTGTCTAAAGGAGCGACCGGTGACTGAGACATCTATTATCATCAGAGAGTTGAACCGATTTCCTGTAAAAGGCCTATCCGCAGAGTCGCTTACGTCAGTGAGTGTTGTCGCGGGTGAGGGAATACCAGGAGACCGGCTTTTTGGGTTTGCGCGATTCAATTCGGGCTTCGATCCCGAAGACCCCAAGCCGTTGCCCAAAGATCGCTTCGTTGTTCTCCTGAAAGTTGCGGGTCTGGCGGGTTTGCGAACAATGTTCCATAGCGAGACCCAAGAACTGGAAATCCGGAAAGGCAGTGACACCCGTATCTTCGATATGCGCGATCCGGAGGCCTCCAACGGAGCGGCCGGGTATTTGCACGGCGCATTGGAACTCTCTGATCCACACCCTCCCACTTTTGTGTCTTCGGCACCGCATCGCTTCACTGACGTGTCGGTGGTTTCGCCACAGATGATGAACGCGATCTCGTTTATAAACCTCAACTCCGTGCGGGACATCGAAAAACGGGTTGGTGCAAAGATACATCCTGATCGGTTTCGGGCCAATGTCGTAGTCGATGGTTTGCCATCATATGCCGAGCTTGATGCGGTCGGCAGTACTTTGAAATTCGGAGAAGTCGCGTTTCGGATTTTGTCTCGCACTAAGCGATGTGCGGCGACTGAAGTGAACCCGGAGACGGCTAAGCGCGATTTGAAAATGCCGTATCTGCTCCGTAAAGAGCTTGGTCACATGGATATGGGCGTCTATGTCGAAGTTGTCTCGGGTGGCACTTTGAACGTGGGGAAGGCCGGGGAACTACAGCTCCCGTAACACTGGCACGACGGTCAACGTGTGTCTGAGCCACCGCACTCATAGTTAGTTTCCGTGCGCCTAGTTCAGAACGGATGTGGCTTTCAGGCGATCCTTCGCGAGATCAATAAAAGCCCGGATTTTTGCTGGGGCTCGACGCCCTTCAACATGCACCAGATGGATGGGCAACGGAGCGGGTTCGTACGTTTCAAGAACCGCCTCCAATGTACCGTTCTCAAGATAAGGTCCAACTTGATAGGACAGAACACGGCACAGCCCCCAGCTGCGCTTGGCAACAGAAATCGCTGTTGCCACACTACTGACCGTCAAACGGGGTTTGATGCGCACTGTATCCTGCATGTCATGGCCGAAGCGCCATTCAGTCGTGGGGCTGACAGGAGAGGCGGAGACGATTTGATGGGCTTGCAAGTCGGCTGGAATACTCGGTCTACCGTTTGCTTCAAAGTAGCCCGGCGTGCCGCACACTATCCGGCGCACCTGTCCAACACGAACCGCAGCCAGACCGGACGAAGGCAGCTCGCCAATTCTGACGGCGAGATCAAAACCTTCCTCAACCATGTTCACAATCCGATCAACCATCAATACGTCGGCGGTCACGGCAGGGTGTGTATCGAGAAATTCGGTGAGGATGGGCGCTACATAGATGCGTCCAAATTCATTTGAACACGTTATCCGAAGCTGCCCAACTGGATTTGTCGCCGCACCTTTGGCCGCATCATCAGCGGCTTGCATCTGGGCCAAAACATGGCGCGCGTCCTCAAGATAGGTCTGGCCAAGCTCGGTGAGCCGTACTTTACGTGTTGTCCGGGTAAACAGGCGCACCCCCAAACGTGCTTCGAGCGCATTAACGCCCCGCGTGGCTGATGGCGCGCTCAGTCCGCTTTTGCGCGCACCGCCCGCGAAGCTCTCTGCTTCGGCAACAGCGATGAAAACCTCAAGACTTTGCAGTCGATCCATATCGGAATCCGCCTCACAATGATCGTTTCATGAAATAATGTCTTTCACACTCGAGTTATTAATTCATTTGATGGCAGAGGTTATCAATACCGAAAGCGCAAATCTTTTTAGACAAAGAGGTACTGGACATGTCAACTGAACCGCCCCGACACCCGTTGCCACCGTTTAGCAAGGCGACGGCTATTGAAAAGGTTCGCCTCGCAGAGGACGGCTGGAACGGCCGGAATCCAGCAAAGGTCGCACTGGCCTATACGCCCGACAGCAAGTGGCGAAATCGGGCGGAGTTCCCGCAGGGCCGTGCCGAGATCGAGGAGTTCCTGACCCGCAAATGGAATAAGGAACTCGACTACAGGCTGATCAAGGAGCTCTGGGCCTATACCGATAACCGTATCGCGGTCCGCTATGCCTACGAGTACCACGACGACAGCGGGAACTGGTTTCGCGCCTATGGCAACGAGAATTGGGAATTCGATGAGAACGGCTTCATGGCCTATCGTCACGCGTCCATCAACGAAAAACCGATAACGGAAGCCGAGCGCAAGTTCCGCTGGCCTTTAGGTCGGCGTCCTGATGATCACCCTGGTCTGAGCGACCTTGACCTATAAGACTTGAAGAGAACGGAAAATCACAATGACACCGATTAAACTGTACCGTAACCCGAAATCCGGACACTGCCACCGGGTAGAACTCATGCTGGCGCTTCTGGATCTGCCCTATGAAACCATTGATCTGGACATGGCCAATGGCGCTCACAAGGCACCGGATTACCTGAAGATTAGCCCTTTCGGTCTCGTTCCAGCCATTGATGATGACGGTTATACCATGGCCGATTCCAACGCGATCCTTGTCTACCTCGTACAAAACTATGCCAAAGACTCCAAGTGGATGCCACAGGGTCCCAAAGAGGCAGCCGAGGTTCAACGCTGGCTCACGGTGGCTGCTGACAACATCTATTCCGGTCCATGCGCTGCGCGACTGGTCAAGGTTTTTGGTGTGCCGCTTGATCACGGGGCGGCTGTTGCAAAGGCCCATGCGCTTTTCAAGATGATGGACGCGCATCTGGACGGTCGGGACTGGTTGGCAACCGACAGTATCACGATCGCGGATGTGGCGGGCTACAGCTATATCGCACACGCACCCGAAGGCGGCGTTGATCTTGCACCATATCCAAATGTCCGTGCATGGCTCGCCCGGGTCGAAGCAGAGCCAAAGTTCGTCGGCATGGCGACCTCGCCGATCCCGGCATTAGCATAGCTCAAAGAACCGCCGCTGTGGTGGCGGTATCCACTTTAGGATTGGAAAGGCAAGTGACATGGCTGATGCATTGGTAGAAAATCCCTTTCACACGGGCGAACGCGAAGCGCAAGAACGGGCCGGTGTTGGCGACATGTCGGAATGGGCTGGAGGGTTTATCCGCGACTACTTGCCGGAGCAGCACCGGGAGTTTCATACGTCACAGCCTTTCCTTGTGGTCGCCGGCGCGGATTCCGATGGCCGAACCTGGGTCACGCTTGTGGATGGCGATGAAGGATTTATTCGCTCGCCCGACAAACGATCATTGACGCTCAACACGCAGATCGACGACCAGGACCCGCTGGCCGATGTATTCAATGCAGGCACAGATGTTGGCGTCGTTGGGATTGAACTGGCGACGCGACGACGCAATCGGTTTAGCGGACACATTCGTAAATCTGCCGACGGCTATGACATCGACATTCGCCAGACCTTTGGCAATTGTCCGCAATACATTCATGAGCGAGCCTGGACCCGTGTTGAACGCGGGATACCTGTCGCGGCAGAAAAAAGTTCACAGCTGTCGCGTTCACAGATTGCGCTGATTCAGCGTTCGGACACGATGTTCATTGGCTCAGGTCACCAACAGGGCGCGGATGTGCCTTCGCGAGGATACGATGCCTCGCACCGTGGTGGCGCTCCCGGTTTTGTCCATGTTTCTGATGCGGGGCACCTGCACATCCCGGATTACGCAGGCAACAATCTCTTCAACACTATTGGCAACCTGATCACTGACCCGCATGTCGGATTGGTCTTCGTCGACTTTGAGACAGGTGGCCTGTTGCATGTTTCCGGACGTGCAACCGTCGATTGGCAGCCCAAAAACGCGCATGACCCCGATGCATGGCGCATGATCAATGTCGAAATTGACGCCGTCGTTGCGCGTCCTGGCGCAGTTTCTTTGCGATGGGCGAAACAAGATCATCTGACTCGCCGCTTGAAAGTGGCGCGTCGTGTGAAAGAGGCGAAAGACATCACATCCTTTTACCTCAGCCCAGCTGACGGCAAACCGTTGCATTCCTTTGAAGCAGGGCAGCACTTGCCGATTGAAATCCAAATCCCCGGTCAGGTCGGGACCTCTAAGCGCAGCTATTCTTTGTCCGGTGCACCGGGCTCCACGTCCGGGTATCGCTTAAGCATCAAACGAGAAGAGAAGGGTCTCGTGTCTCGGTTCTTTCACGACGAACTCCGGGAGGGTAGCGTCATTGAGGCCTCAAACCCGGCAGGTGACTTCGTGATCCCCTGCAGCAAGTGCCCGCTAGTTCTTGTCAGTGCGGGCGTTGGTGTGACACCAATGGTGTCGATGTTGCACGCAGCAAAGGCGGCAAATGGTGCGCGCCCGGTCTGGTTTGTGCACGGCGCGCGGAACGGACAGGAGCACGCCCTACGCAATGAAGTTGACTGGCTTCTGGCGGACTTCCCTGCAGCACAGCAACACATCTTCTACAGTCGCCCCAACACTGGTGATACTTTTGACAAGAACGGTCGGATCACTGCTGCTGCACTACTGGAGATGGTGACTGGACCTGACGCACACTTCATGCTTTGCGGGTCTGCGCGCTTCTTGTCTGAGATCACAAATGATTTAGAGGCAGCAGGTATACCTGCTGCAAACATTCATTCCGAGATGTTTGGGCCGTCGGCCTAAGCAACCAAGCTCAGAGCGTTTCACCGTTGTTCAAACAGAAGCGCTGGGCGTCGCTCGAGCGTTCTAGATTCCTCGACACCAATGATCATTCTTCTCATTCGCCAAATCTATGAGTCCGCAGAGCTGTGTCGGCATGTTGTGCTTGGCAAGGTAGTTGATGGCGTTTGGCGGCCGAGACAGAGCCATGCAACAGGCTGCATAAACTTGCGGGCCAAATCTGGGGGATCGGTAGGTTTTGTGTAGCCACTGACCACATGACGAGCAATCTAGATGTGATCGTAGGCAACAAACCACGCAAGCTTTGTGATCTTGTGGTAGCACTCTTCTGCCGCCCCAATCACGCTGCATGCTGGGTCAGTGATCAGGTCCCGCTCTTTCACGATGTAGACTGAAAGCACCGCTTCTTCGTGTCCTTTTACCGGAATGCCAATTCGCTCAGCGACAGTTCCGACTGACGCAGCGCGAGGTCAACTACTGGCTGCCTTATCCCGCCAGGGATACAGTTCCCGATCCGGCCGGGATGTAAGCGGCGATCCTCCCGGCCTGCTTCGCCAGACGCACTATAACGGGCAGACCATCGGTGGAACGTTTCCACCGCGGCGTCATTTGAGCGGGTGGCACGGTACGCAGTCGAATGTCCTCCATGGCTTCTGAAGCAAAGAAGTCTTGTAACGGATACGATATTTGAGAGTACTCAGCGGGAAACGGGCGTAGCGCCAAACGAGGGTGTCGTGATTATGGATTTCATCCCAAGTTCGAAAGTGAACTGCCGGGCAAGACCGTTCTTTTGCAACAAGGTTTGTTTCTAAGTTTCGTCTTTGAGTACGTGGCTTTTGAGGTGACTTTGATCCTGCGCAGCCATTTGATACTCATACTTCCTTGTCATCCTGGGACGACGAGGCGCATCTGATAACCCTGCTCCGGATGCAACCAATTTCCGTTCTGGTAGAACGCAATCATTACATCCCCCTCCAAAGCCTTTGAAACCGGGGTATTTCGGGATTTCTTTGCCGAATCAGCACCTTCCGCCAGTAGTCAAGAGCCCGCGGGATCGACGGCGGCTTCTTCCAAAAGTGCTGCGAATGGAATAGAGAAGCCGAAAAGTTTGAAAAGAACCCGGTCCCGATCTGATTTTTGTCTCGCAAGCAACACAAAAACTTCCAATCCGTCGAAAGGTTATCCCATGACCGAAACCAGCTCGAAGAAGCGCGACTTGATCGAGGGGCGTGCCGCCCTGATCGTCATAGATATTCAGAAGTCCACCTTCGCGCCCTTGGCGAACGATGAACGGGCTATCGCACATATGCCCGACTACGCTGATCGCATGGCGCGGACAAAATTGGCAATCGACAAGGCCCGCGAAGTCGGTATTCCGGTGATCTTCATTCAGGAAATCCACCGCTGCGATCTTGTTGACATGGGTCGGGAAACTGATGGGGACGAAGACGTTCATTGCCTGGACAACAACCCGCTGACGGAACTTGCGGTAGACGAGCTGGGCATCCGGCCGGATGACTACAGAATCCAGAAACGCCGCTACTCGGCATTCTACGGGACTGACCTGGAAATCTTGCTGCGCGGATTGAAGGCGGAAACCCTCCTTCTGACCGGAGGTTTGACCGATGTTTGCGTGCACTACACTTTCGTTGATGGGCATCAGGGCGATTACTTTTGCCGCGTGATTGAAGATTGCGTTGCAGGATCGAGTTTTGAGGCGCATCAGGCATCACTCAAGGCCATGGAATACCTGCAACATGGCGCGATCCAACCCATCGACGCGGTTATGGCCGCGATGGATGCGCACGCGCAAAGTCATGCCTAGTCAGTACAACTTCGCGGCGGCGGGTTTCGCACTCTCTACCTCGGCCATTCTGAGCTTCATAGACAACTTCGTTGCATCGGTTGCTGAAGAAGCGGGGCTTTGGCAGTTTCGGTTGTTTCGCACGATGTTTGCACTGCCGATGCTGTTGGTGGCAAGCCGGATGATGGGGCGGTCTCCGCGCCCGGTTAACCACAAGGGCCTGATTGGCCACAGCCTTATCGTGTCTTTTGGGTTGTTGATTTACTTCGCCTCGGTGGGCAACCTGCCTGTTGCGCAGGGGGCGCAGGCCTGTTTAGCGCACCCCTCTGGGTGGTGCTATTGACAGTCTTTTTGTTTCGCCAGCGGCTCGGAGCGATAAGGGTTTTCGCTGTAATGCTGGGTTTTGTCGGAGCGCTGATGCTGTTGCAACCAGAATTCCGAAACCTCACGGCACAGTCCTCATGCCTCTGGCGGCGGGATTCTCTTATGGCTTGGGAATGATGCTGACGCGGCATTGGTGTGCGAATGAAAACCCGATCACACTCGCAATAGGTATCTTCCTGTCCATTGGAATTGCTGGCGTGGTCATGCTGGGTGTCGTAACCCTGTGGCCGGGTGAGGAATTTGTCTCCGTGCCTTGGGTTGAACCAAGCGGGCGGCTTCTGGTGCCGTCGGAGCGGTGACATTGATTGCTCAAGCTTACCGGATCGGCTCCGCAGCAGTAGTAGCGGTGTTCGAGTATTCGTTCCTAATATTCGCCTGTTTCTGGGCATTCCTTCTGTGGGGTACAGCGACCAATCCGCTGGCTTGGGCAGGTATCGTCATCATCGTGATCTCTGGACTGCTTATGGCCTTTACACAACGACAGATGGAACGGACGAAACGTGTTTTCCGGCGTCATTAGCCGACATAACGCTGTTATTGGCCAAGGGTCAGGCCTCGTGAAGTTCTTTCGGCGGCGAAATCCACCGCAGAAAAAGAAGGTCATGACTTTGTACGGTCTTTTTGGATTGCCGATGCGCAGATGGCGCGTCTAGAGCCTTACTTCTCGAGTCCGAAGTGTCTGACGTCAGGACTAACAGGACAGTGGAAATAGGTCCACTTGTCGACGCCATCGCGCACGATAGTCATCTCCCCCGGTACGATCTGATCCGCTGCAACGTGAGTCGGGTTTATCCAGGCTACTAGGTCGCTTCGCAGAATGTCGATCATCATGCAATTCACCCGATACGATCCGGGAATGGATCGTATCGCTTAAGCGCCAGTATTCCTTGCTGCCGCAGACCGGACAGTCCGGCCGAGGCTGCGCCGCCTGCAATTCCCGGATTTACCAACGAGATTCGAAATTAAGCTTCCGCAACGTCAAGCAAAAAAGTGTATTTCACATAAAAAATTGCCTCAATTCAAACATTCTTACTAGTTAACCGGCGACCGCGGCGCGCTTTGAAGGTGTTAGCGATTTTTTTGAGGGGGTCATGAGTTGGCGCGTCGCATCCCCATTACGCCTCTTTAGCTTTGAATTGCGAAACTTCTGCAGCCTCGAAGGGTTTAGCGCGAACCCTTCCAGTCTTGCGCGACCACTCAACGGGGGCATGATCACAGCCAGCTCTCGGTTCCGCCCCCGCAGCGATAGTGAGGTTTGACTGGCCGTAGAGTGGCATCAACAAGCGATGGCCAAAGGCGGGTTTGGGTCGCCCTCGCAAATCCGCCAGCCCGGATTATCGGCAGGTACTGCGACGCGTCTGGCAGCTGCTCTGGGCCTATTGCTGACCCCCCTGTTCAAGCGCAGCGTTCTTCACTGAGAGGGCATATGCGTCTTCTATCTCAGCCATTGCGTTATTAACGGCACAGGGAACTGGCAATATCTTGCTGGGGAATTGATAGACCTCTTCTCCTTCTCAATCAAATCACTGTAAGAGTTCGTTAGTCCTCGAACCGGCAATGAAGTGTCTTGAAAAACAGCGCCCACAAAGCAAATACGATTTGGCCACGCGTGTCCGGCGCCGCCCGAACCGCGATTGCGATGGGGCTTCTTAGCCTTATCTCTGCCTGCGCCGAGAACCCAATCGATGGGTATCTGGATCCGGAACGTCAGTTAATGGCAATGCGCGAGGTCTCGCAAAAGCAGGCCCGGGGGCAAAGGGTCTGGTGTGTGCCCTACGCACGAAACCTCAGCGGCATCCAAATTCGTGGCAACGCTAAGGATTGGTGGAGAAAGGCGCGCAGTAATTTTGAACGGGGCAATGAACCAGTTGTCGGTGCGGTGATGTCGTTTCGAGCAACCAGCGGGATGCCTCTGGGCCATGTGGCAGTGGTGTCCGATATTGTCACGGATCGGGAAGTCGTCGTGAATCACGCCAACTGGCACCGCAACAAGGTATCGTTGAAAATGGGCGTCAGGGACGTATCCAAACACAATGATTGGACTTTGGTCCGGGTCGAAACCCTGCCGGGCCAGTATGGCAACTTCTACCCAGTGAACGGGTTCATCTATCCGAAAGTTGACGGGTAATCCAATTCCTATTGGCATCTGACGAGAGGCATCGGAATGCGCCACGGTCGTTTCCCGCTTCGGTCGTGAAGCGGCGAACACTAACCGTTCGCGCAGGGAAGCCGAACGTCGGTACACGAGCGCCATGGTCAGGATCTGACTGATTTTCCAAACTTGGCAAGGTGGTTTGAAAGGGTCGGCAAGCGCCTGGCTGCGGTCAGGAGTGTCGCCTTTTCTGCGGATACAGTCCCGGAATTCATCGAAGAAAGCTGGGGCATGGGGTTCGGCGCAATGTAGTACCGCAAGCGCTAGAGTACTGCTGGAAAGGTCCTTTCTTCCACTTGCAGGTATGAGTTCCTCTCGTTTGTCCCGGGGCGTACTCTGTTCAATCCTCATGCTCAGAAATTGGCTGCAAACCAGACTGGCGAACGGCGGCGATCCTGATGCCAGTTTAGAAGACGAATGGAAAAGCAAGGAGGAAAACCTGCGATGAATGAGCAATTATCATTTCGGCCTGTCTAGGCATCAGAGTTCCCGAGATTTGCCGGGCACCCGACATTCATGTGTTCGCTGGCAATCGGAGTGGATGAAGAACGCATCCATCAGGTCGACATCGGTATTGTTGGGGTGCCCCGGGATGGCGGGACGACGAACCGGCTAGGCGGCCGGCACGGTCCGCGCCAGCTGTGTGATCTTGGAATCAAACCGATGACCGTCGGCGGCGAAAATCTGATTTCGCTCCCCATCTTACGGGCGCTCTCTGAGAAAAGCCCGTTGAACGTGATCCACTTGGACGCTCATACAGACCTGTTTGATGAGTATTTTGGTGGCTGCAAGATAACCCATGGCACCCCGTTCCGTAGGGCGATTGAAGAGGGGCTGCTGAATCCCACGCGGGTCATTCAGATTGGCATTCGAGGCACAACATGCGACGGGGCAGACGTCGAATGGGGGCTGGGGCAGGGTGTCCGTATCATCACGATGGAAGAGGTTCTGGACAGGTGGATTGACGACGTGATGTCGGAGGCGCACCGCAACGTTGACTATACCAGCACATATGTCAGTTTTGATATCGATTGCATCGATCCGTCATTTGCCCCGGGACAGGCACGTCGGAAATTGGTGGCTTCTCGACGCGCGAGGCTCAGCAGCTTGTGCGCGGTCTGGCAGGGGTGAATATCGCAGGTGCGGATTTCGTGAAGGTATCCCCTCCTATCGATCCTAGCGGCGGAACTGCCTGGGTTGGTGTGTCCACGATAATCTGCTCCAAAAACCGATGAAGACTTTAGATTTGTGCTGGGTAACTAGTATATATATCAATCGTTTACACCTCTCACCTTCTCCCAAGAAGGTTCTCATATCAAGGATAGAACTTTTCATATGAGTTTTTATAGACCTATTGAGCGCTTCAAGAGTAGCTTTCAAAAGCGTATTCGATGCGGCAGGTATTCGGGAAGTGAACAAGAGCCCGAAGCCGCATTCCCCAGCGCCGCGACCTCAGGTTTTAGGCTATTTGCCGGGCTCGCTGGATAGCTGCCTCAAAGCAAAGGCTGATCCCAACCTTTCCGGAGTTTTACGACACAATCTCAGCGCTAGCGCGCGTTCGTTTCTGTTCTTTGGTCGGCAAACAGTCCTTTAAGCAACTTGCTGAGTTCTCGAACTTCGTCATCGAAGGCCGAGGACTCACCGCGCCATGCTGCCAATACTGCCTCGACGCTGTTAATGTATGTGCTGTTGCTATCACCTGAGAATGCTGCAACCGCCTGGCAGAGCCGCAATGCCCCGTTGTCCATAGGGTGTCCAGCAGCCGCGAATAGCAAATGTCGGAACACTTCCTCTCGATAGTCGTCATCTCTAATCTGCGCGGCGCTGTCGCAGAGAGCAATAAACGCGTCATCTGCCATTTCCGCGCAGCAGCATGCGGAAATCACAACCTCTTTCATCGCGACATTCGCTACATATTCCAGTTCGCTAGCAACGCTAACGGATGCGACCGGTTCACGCCGTGCCGTACGTCGCACCAAATACCGGATTGCATCTTCCGCCAGTGTAATACGGCGCGGGCCGGGAATTCCGCCCGCACGCTTCCATTGAATAATTGCATCAACAATGCCTTTCCAATCGTCTAATGGGCAAGTTTCTACAATGGCATCTAACATTTTGGCTGCGAGTTCGACGTGGAAGGCATGAACTGACCGGAGCGCCCCAAACGGGTCTGCATTCGAGATGTAGCTCACCGCTGTTGGCGCGGCCATCATCGTGGCAAATTTGCTCGGATCCCAATCCCGCAACTCCTCCAACGCCTGATTTGGTGCGCGGCGCACATCAATCAGCAATTGAACAATGCTGCGATCAAATTCATCGAGACCGGACACCAGATTGACGTAAGTTTTTGCATCGTCCTCATTCAGATGAAGCGCAAAGCTCGCAATGACACGTAGCTTGGTGCCAAGATTGTGAAATCCGTCGATCCGGTTGCTCATGTCGGTCATGAATTCTGCGGCTGTTTCCGGGAACGGCAAAACTTCACTTGCATCCAAGACCCTGCGCGCCAGAGTTTCGAGCCCCAGCATATGCAAGGTTTCGTGCCTTAGAACATAGTCGTCAACGGGATTGACCGTTCCCACTGTTTCCGCAGCTAGGCCAACCACATCCCTTCTAAAAATGTGGATACCATTCATATTTGTGCCGATATTGTCGGGCAGGCTGCGCATTTCTGCGACAACGTCGTTGACAAACCCTTCGTCCACGATGCGTGCGTCATGCGGCGAGGACTTTAACAATTGCACCGGCATGGGCCAATTCGTTTCAGCTGGGGCTGGTGAAGCATCAAGAGATCGCAAAAACGCAAGATAGATGGCGTTTTCATGCAGCATGCTCACTTTTGACTGAATTCTTGTAGCAGCTTCGACATCACCTGCTTGCGCCATTCCGATCGCAACCTTGCGGGCAATCGCACCGCGTGTGCGGGAATACCGAGGATCAACCGAGTCTAATATCCCGATGGCCGAGCGCGGATCGCGAGCCACGCGGACCTGCGCAGCGCCGACCTTAGCGGCGTGGGTATTTATTTCCTTGAATTTGCCAGTGGCCGAAAACTTAAGGTAATCGCCAAGTGATCGCGAAGCGAAACCTTCAGCCAGTCCAGAGCAAACATTTGATAACAAACTGTGCGAAGACCAATACTCCTTTGAAAATCATAAAACTCTGAAGCCATAATGGGCGCCAGATTCCCCGCCGCCCTGCCAAGGCTTTCGGCGGCCTGGTACTTGAATTCGATGGCGTCGGCATCTTTGAGGTTGTTAAATACCCACCGGAAAATGCGTTGGAAGTTCTCATTGGAACAAGACGAGCTCCGAAGCCTGAGCGTATCGAACGCATCCGTGAGCGCCACAAGCGACCGAACCAGCATGTGGGACATTTCCGTGTTCGATCCTGGGACCATACGGGCTGCAAGCTTCGAACGTACTGTTTCATCTTCTATGGCCGCATGCATCAACGTCGCCGCCGTGAAACGCAACCAGCTATTTGTGCCAAGTTCGATGGAGTTGAGAGCTTCGACGCCCGCGCGCGGGGTCTGCAATCGCGACTTCCAGTGCGAGCGCCACAGCAAAAATTGAGGGGTCAGTCGCAAGTTTTTCGCGGAATAGGTCGGGCACAGTCTTTGCGTTCGGGGGATTTTGCTGCACATACCAGGCAGCTGCCTGGTAAGCCAGGTCCTTGGGTTGGAGGTACATGCGCGTGCCGCCGCAATCCTGGGTGAAACCACTTACGTCAGCAAGATCAGCTAATGCGCTCTGAAGATCGTATGCCGCCCGTCCGAAAGCCTTTTCGGCCTCGTATTTTTCTCCGACATTCGCGGCAGCATTGGACACATGTCGTGTCTCGGGGTGATTTGAGAAGGCGCGGACAGAGTCGTCGCTGAGGTAGTATGGCTGTTCTTTATCGCCACGGAATTTGCCAAGAATCTCTGCAGCGCCATGTGCATCGCGTGTTGCTAGGCTATTTATGATCGAATGCGGCGAATCTCGGCGGATCGTCTCAGGCAAATCGGCGAGTATCCTGTCGATATCCTGCGCCTGTGCGATCAACCCCAGATCCGAAAAAACGCATCCGGCCGCGACGACTCCATGCTTCCTGACCCATCCAGCCCCAGGTCCAACATTTGCACCAGTAGCAGCCGGACTGCCTCCTGGTGCTCACCGCTTGCGGCAAGCACTGTAAGAGCATCAGAGTGAATCTGGTCGATATAGGATTGTAGGATGAGCGCTCGGATTGATGCCCATTCGATCGTCGCTTTGACATCTGCTCGGTCGCGCGACATCGCGATACATGTGCTGAGATCCTGAAGAAGGCGCAAATCATGCGGGTCTTGCGCCACCCGCGCCATCAGAAAGTCATGCGATACGATCTTTTCCAGAAATGGCTCACACTTGTCTCCAAAGGCCTCAAGCGTGTGCGGAATGGCGTGCAACACAAGGTATGGGCTCACGTCCAACCAGCTGCCACTTTCGAGCGCCTCTTCAAGCCTCTCGTATATGCGTAGGTGTTGGTCCGTCGCAGGTAGGAAAGATCGGCCCGACAAACCTTCGTTTTGAAGGAATTCCGGAAAGCTAGCATGGAAAAAACGAAGTTGCTTTTCGCGCTTGCTTGACCCGCTATCGACATTCAGAAACTGGCGATAGATTTCCACGACCATCTGCACGTGATACCGTTCCAGCCCACTGATGGTTGCCAACTCGTCAATGGTCAGCGGGCGGTGTGCGACACTCAAAAGGCCGAGCACCGGAACTGCGAAATTGCCCCAATCAGAGGGATCAACCCGGATCGATCGGTTCAGCGAATCCAGATAGAAACTGCCAAGGCCCGACGGCATTTCTTCGGAGGACCATGCGGCGCTGTCGGCGCCTCGCTCCTGCACCCACTCACTGGCAAAGCGCGCTACTAGGAAGTTTCCCTTCTATACGTACCGGACCGGCCGGATCATGGCTTTCGTGGTGTCCTTCGCCCCGGATTTCTTCGATAGCTTCAGTTCTTGGTTTATTAAATCTCGTATCGCTGTCTCGGCATTGGAGATATCCGCGATCTTCGCACCCTGTCTCTGCGAGAGCTGCACGAGGTCGCCGGTGTCGCGTGACGTGATGATGTTTTTCAAGTTCGATGGCACTGTTCCCAGGGCAAATAGCAGGTCCGAAATGGAGGTGCCTCCGTGGACACCCAGGCCTTCGTCTAGCGCATCGACGAGGATAAAAAGAGGCTTCGTGATGTCCTGCTGCAATTCCCGCAGAGGGATCAAAACAAGCTGGCTAAAAATCTCGGCAGCGGTCATTCCGCCCACCTGAAGTTTTTCGATCGTCACCCTAATCAGCGTGTCCGCATCCGCGTTAGTAAGCGTTTGGTTAACGATAATGCTTGGACCACAGTTCGAACGCCCGCTTTGCGGACTAAAGCTGTCGTTGGTTTTGGAGCAGGAAGTTGGTACTCTACCAAAAGGTGATTTCGCAACTTTGCTAGCTCGCTGAGACGTAAACTGTGTTCAAAGAACTGTATACCCACATATCGTTGGTTAGAGTTAGGCAGGCATTGAGTTCTGGCCAATTCCTGAAAGGCCGCAATCTAGCGACCGCTCTAGTTTCGAAAGCCGGCGATGATGTAAGGGGGCTAATCTTGCTCGCGGACGCTTGCCTGTTTTGCGGAGAGCCCTTGGCGGCCAAGCGTTGGTACAATTACGCCATTGAAAAAAAGTCGGAAAACCCAAGGTGGTCAGCCAACGACAGAAAGTTCGTAGGGGCGTACATTTCAAATCGGCTATTAGAATGCAGCTTTCTTGTGAACAACGAAAGCAAGGTTCCCAGGGCCTGTGTCGTCGAGCAAATCAACGAAATGCCCGCTAGCCAAGGCCTAAAAGCGCTTTTGTTTGTTAATAGTGAACAGACAAACGTTCCCAGACGATACGATAGCCGAAATGGGCGAAAGAGAGAACGCAGTCTGCGTTAGTGCCCGTATGTAAGTTTGGGCTCAAAGCGGTCATCTGATGGTTTCGGTAGACCATCGAGTCGATTCAGGCGGCATCAAGGTCAGCAACGCGGACAAAGCCGACCTTGATAAGCATGCACTCAACAGTAGAGCTGAGGTTGATGTTAGCTCCAAGACGCGGCACAAAGTTGAGGCGACTTGGAATTGGAAGCATTTAGGTGAATCAAATCCTTACGAGAACATCTCTGTTAGCAATGAGCGTAGGCCTAGCAAGCTCCTTGACTTCACCCGCCGTTGCTAACGACGGGTTAGCCTTTAGTGTTCCTGATGAGTACCGTGGGTGCGTCGAAACGCCTTACCAGTTTGGGGAAAACCCATTCGATGAAGACGGTAAGATCATCGCATTCCCATATCATGCTGCGCTAGAAATGAGCTCAGAAGTTGTTCTAGTTCCATCTACAAACACTGAAGATTCTCAGCAAAAGCGAATACGTTTGAGTTGTTCTGGGTTCGAGGAGCTCGGCAGTAATATCGACATAGTCTTCGAATATGATGAGACTTTTCCATTTAGGGTCGGTTACTATGCGTGGGTCGAGCTCTTGTTGTTGTATAGTGAAGCAGAGGTCAAAAACCGGAGGTTTGGGCGCAGTTTCTATTATGCTGCAGTAGCGTCAGAAACGATTAGAGACGGGGCTGGCGCGTGTGCAAATTTCCAATCTCCCAATCCGTCATGGGACATGTTTTGCACACAAAGAGACCTGCTTCATCAAACGGAGATGATTCAGACGTTTCATGATCAGCTTATTGCTGCAGACTATGACGACAATGAAGTTAGTCCAGATGCGGTAGTAGAGTTTGACAAGATTGTTGCCTCTTCACTTGCTAGGGCGAAAGCAATCGCAGTTGGGTTACCGAATTAGAGCAGGCCTGTCTAAGATAAACAGGCGCAATCCATACGCCCTGTGATGGTCAATTTGGGCTCATCGCAGACACTCGAATGTTCACAATAAGGAGCTATTGATTGAATACGTTCGAAGGTGGATGCCGCTGTGGCAAACTGCGGGTCAAAGCAACGGGGCAACCGTATCGCGTAGGGCTTTGTCACTGCCTTGATTGTCGCAAACATCATGGCGCGGTGTTTTATGCGGCTGCGGTGTTTCCCGAGGGTGCTGTGGAAATCACCGGAACCTCGCACAGTTATGCCGGGCGGTATTTTTGTCCCACATGCGGATCGTCTGTGTTTGCCCGAACCGGGGCCGAAGTCGAAATACACCTTGGATGTCTTGACGCGCCCAACCAACTGAGGCCGACTTACGAAATTTGGACTGTCAGACGAGAGTCGTGGTTGCCCGCGTTCGCCTTTATGAAGCAGTATGAACGAGACCGCGATGCAACCGGGCGCAGCGAAGAACAGGAACAGTAACGCTTATCCGTACGGCGAGATCTCGCCATGGAACTCTTCGTCTCCTAGTTGAGATTGTCCAACAGGCGGTTCCCGTACATCGTTGAACCCAAAGATTGAATCGGAGGATTAGGATGCATATTGGTCGACTTTCAGGACTACTACTTTCTGCCATTGCCTTTGCGACACCCGTTTTGGGCCAGGAAACTGCGGATGCGGTCTCACCTGAAGGTGCATCGGAGGGGCAGGTTCATGCGGTGACGGAAGAAGTCATTGCAGCGCTCGAGGCAAAGGCAGCAGGTGTTCCTGTCGTATCCGATGACTGGATGGTGGCGGCGGCCAACCCATTGGCGGTCGAAGCCGGGGCTAAGGTTTTGCGGGCAGGAGGGTCGGCTGCGGATGCCATGGTCGCTGTCCAGGTTGTGCTTGGATTGGTCGAACCGCAGTCTTCAGGCTTGGGCGGTGGCGCATTCCTTGTCTGGTACGACGCGGCCAGCGGGCAACTGACCACGTTGGATGGACGGGAAACCGCACCTTTGGCTGCGACCCCGACCCTGTTTCAGGACGATGATGGCGAACCGCTGGCTTTCTTCGATGCTGTTGTTGGCGGTTTGTCCGTCGGCACGCCTGGCACACCTGCGCTGTTGGAAGAGGCGCATCGCCGGTGGGGTCGGTCCCCGTGGCCAAGTCTGTTCTCCGATGGCATCCGACTGGCTGACGAAGGTTTTCTGGTTTCACCTCGGCTGGCCAGCCTGGTTGAAAACGACGCAGAGAGGCTGTCGCGCTTCCCTGCAACAGCCGCGTATTTCCTGCCCGGCGGTGAACCGCTACAGCAAGGCCAGCGGCTGGTGAACCCGGATTATGCGGACACGTTGCGCACACTGGCTGCCGATGGATCCGCGGGGTTCTATGGCGGAGAAATTGCGTCTGGAATTGTCACTACGGTTCGAACCGCACCCGGCAATCCTGGTGTTCTTTCGGGGACGGATCTGGCGCTGTACCAGATCATCGAGCGCGACGCCGTCTGTGCCGCTTATCGCGTCTACGAAGTCTGTGGCATGGGTCCGCCGTCGTCCGGTGCGCTGACCGTCGGGCAGATACTTGGCATGCTGAACAGCTATGATCTGGACGCGATGGGGCCTGAAAGTGCCGAAACTTGGCGGCTGATCGGTGAAGCATCTCGCCTCGCGTTTGCGGACCGGGGGCGTTACATGGCCGACAGCGACTTTGTGCCCATGCCGACCACGGGTCTGGTTGATCCGGACTACCTGTCCGGGCGGGCAGAATTGCTGAATGCTGAAGGCGCGTTGGCCGAAGTGACCCCCGGCAATCCTGAATTCGATCATGCGCTGAACTGGGCAGACGATGCTTCGTTTGAGCTGCCTTCGACCTCGCATATCTCGATCGTGGATGCCTATGGCAACGTGTTGTCGATGACGACGACCATAGAAAACGGGTTCGGTTCACGCCTGATGACCAACGGATTCTTACTGAACAACGAGATGACCGATTTCTCGTTTAGAACACATCGCGACGGTGTGCCTATTGCCAATCGGCTTGAGCCGGGCAAACGCCCGCGGTCGTCTATGAGCCCGACCATCGTGATGCGGGACGGTGCGCCGGTTCTGGCCATCGGGTCACCGGGTGGCAGCCGCATCATCGGCTATGTCGCAAAGTCAATCATCGCTTGGGCGGATTGGGATATGGATGTGCAACAAGCAGTATCGCTGCCGCATCTGGTGAATCGGTTTGGTACCTATGATGTGGAACTTGGCACCGCCGCGGAAGGATATGCGGACGCCCTGATCGAGATCGGTTTCGAGGTGAATCCACGCGACTTGACCTCGGGTCTGCACGCCATCGAAATCGGGGATGGGTTGAGCGGTGGTGCAGATCCAAGGCGCGAAGGAATTGCGCTGGGCGAGTAAGACACCCCAACTTGTGGGTATTGCCCCAAGGCAGCGGGCCTTTTAGTCATGCATTGAAAGGCTCGCCATCCATGCGGGCAAGGGGGGATCATCATGGTGCAAGCGACCGCTTTGCCGCGAAACGAGTCCGGGATCGAAGCTGCAATTGGTATTCTGAAGCAACGCTTCGGTGACCGGTTGCAGACCGGTGCCGCCATTCGGGAACAGCATGGCCACACTACCACGTGGATAGAAAACCAAAGACCTGACGCCGTGGTTTTTGCGCACACGACCGAAGAAGTGTCAGACATTGTCAAAACCTGTGCTGCCCATAAGGTGCCGGTTATCGCCTTTGGCACAGGCACATCGCTTGAAGGACATGTAAATGCGCCAGCGGGAGGAATATCGGTTGATCTGACCGAAATGAATCGGGTTCTTGCAGTGCATTCTGAAGATCTGGATTGTGTGGTGCAGCCCGGCGTCACGCGTGAGGATCTGAACACACACCTGCGCGATCAGGGCCTGTTCTTTCCCATCGATCCCGGCGCCAATGCATCGTTGGGTGGCATGGCCGCGACCCGGGCGTCCGGCACCAATGCTGTACGTTACGGAACCATGAAAGACAATGTGCTCAGCCTTGAAGCGGTTATGCCGGACGGGCAGGTTATCCGAACCGGGCGCCGCGCCAGAAAATCCTCGGCCGGATACGATCTGGCCCGGTTGATGATCGGCGCCGAAGGAACGCTGGGCATAATCACCGAGTTGACCTTGCGCCTGCACGGTATCCCTGAGGCGATCAGTTCAGCACGGTGTTCTTTCCCGACCGTTGATGCCGCATGTCAGGCCGTAATGATGACAATCCAGTATGGGATTCCGGTGGCGCGTATCGAGTTGTTGGATGAAATGTCGGTCAAGGCTGCCAATGCCTATTCTGGTCTGACATTGCCTGAAACACCTCTGCTGCTGCTTGAATTTCACGGATCCGAGTCTGGTGCCGCGGAACAAGCGGAGACCTTTGGTCAGATTGCACAGGAATTTGGGGGCGCGGATTTTGCGGCCACGTCCTCGACAGAGGAACGAAACAAGCTTTGGCAGGCGCGCCACGACATGTATTGGGCCAGTCTTCAGTTGCGCCCTGACGCGCATGGGATGTCTACGGATGTCTGCGTGCCGATCTCTCGGCTGGCCGAAGCCGTCGGCGCCGCTCAGGACAAGGCAACGGAACTGGGGCTGATCGCTCCGATTGTGGGGCATGTGGGTGACGGAAACTTCCACACACTGCCGCTTATCGATATGGAAAATGCAGATGAAATCGCCAAGGCCAATGAGTTTGTGGGATGGCTAAACGATCTGGCCATTTCGATGGAAGGCACATGCACGGGTGAACACGGTATCGGGCAGGGGAAACGCCCCTACCTGATCAAGGAACTTGGGGCAGCCACACAGTACATGGCAGCGATTAAGGCGGCACTGGATCCCGACAACATTATGAACCCCGGAAAAATCCTGTCTGACTGAATGAAAGACGGTTTCCAACTCCTGTCCGTTTTGCGCCTTCAAAACGACCGTTTTCTAAGTTGATTTCGGTGCAAACCACTACGGATGGGAATCTATGAGCGCTAAGTATCTTGCTGGACTGGCAGCCATTTGTGGCCTTGTCATCGCAGGGCTGGATTATCACCAGCAGCACAAGAAGTCGGAAGGGGGGCTTAGCCTAGAAAGCTACCTCAACTCTGTCTCGTCCCGAGTGTTCGGAGATGAGGTGATCGCCGCCGAAACCAGAGCATTCTTGCCAGATGCCCCGGATGGCTGGTCTCGCCGCGCTCTGGCTGAAGGGGACAACGCACCGCTGTGGACGGGAACTTCGGGACCGGAAGCGACACAAGCAGCGGCGCGTGGATGGATCTACGCCAAGGATGACGAGATCATTTGGATCGAAGCCTTTCGAAATGACTTGCTAAAATCCAAAGGTGTTTTGAGTGGAATGGCCGAGGTTTCAGCGAGTGAAATAGCGTATCAGCAGGAGTATGAGGGCTTTGCTGTTTCGGGTGGCGTTGGTTTCGCAGAGATGGAGTTTCCATCCTGGCAAGAGGCGTCAGCCTTCAGGGTGTTTGATGGTTGGATCGGTTTTGACGACGAAATACAGATCAGGGTGCGGGCGGTCGCATCGGACGCCTCGGTGCGGGCCTTGCTGGGTGCGATAAACTATGACGGCTTGAATGAGATATTGAATACGCCGGTCCCAACCGTCGGGACAGATGTGCAAGTTCAACCGGAAAATGAGGTCGCGCTGGCGGCGCAGATGATGGTGCTGCGCACGGCGATGGTTCAACTGCGGGCCGAGTCCGCGAAGGAACGCAACTTGAACTCGGATGAGGCGGCGCAGCTTATCAACTCGTTTGTCGAAAATATCGCCCCGGGCGCGACATTGGACGCAACTGGTGACGACGTTCCCGACTATGACGCCCTTATACAGACGACTTATCGGAGCGCATTAATTCTGATTATGGAGAATGACAGGTCTCAACAAGCGCCCGCGACAGAAGGCGGCAAGCTGACCTGCAAGACAGTTGGAACGAGAAAGCTCTGCCGCTCCGACGACTGATACACGCTCAAGTAAGGCTGATTTACGACCCGCATTTGATATGTGGGTCGTTTTTTTCATATCACTGGTCGGATGAATGTCGCGATTGTCTTCGCAACTGCGCCATATGGTGTCAGCTGAATTCAAGGGGAGACGCCCGGTTATGAAAACCCAAGTCAAAGCACTGGTTGTTGGCGGCGGCGCCATCGGAACTTCGATTGCCTATCACCTGGCAAAAGCGGGCTGGGATGACGTGATGCTGATCGAAAGGGATGAGTTGACCTCTGGCTCGACATGGCACGCGGCGGGTCTGCTGCCGTTGTTCAACATGTCCTATGCGACGACCCACATCCACAAATACTCGGTCGATTTCTACAAGCAGTTGGAAGAAGAAACCGGCCTGAACGCCGGTTTTGCCGTTGTTGGCAACCTGCGTATGGCGCAGACGCAAGAGCGTATGGACGAATACATGCTGTACGCCTCAACGGCTGAGACGTGCGGCGTGCCCTACGAATGGCTGACACCGGATGAGATCAAGGCCCGCTGGCCGCTGATCAATACCGAAGACCTGAAGGGCGCGATATATCACAACACCGATGGCTACATTAACCCGGCGGATGTGACACAGGCGATGGCCAAGGGCGCGCGCCAGCATGGTGCCGACATTGTGCGCAAGGTGCAGGCCGACGCCTTTCATTGGAACGGCACCCATTGGGAAGTCACTTGCACCAAGATGGTCGAGCAGGGCGGTAATCTTGTGCCCGGCGACGAGCAGGTTGTGATCACGGCTGAGCATGTCGTGACGGCCTCGGGTAACCACGCGCAGCGCACTGCCAAAATGCTGGGCATCAAGATGCCTGCGATCCCCGTCGAGCATCAGTTCATTGTCATGGACAAAGACCCGGCGCTGGTTGAATACCGCGCCAATGGAGGCGATGAGCATCCCGTCATCCGTGATGCGGATGCGCAATCATATGTCCGCGAAGAACGCGGCGGCTGGATTCTGGGTGTCTATGAAAAGAACGCGCCCGCCTGCTTTGAATATGGTGTGCCTGACAGTTTCCGCGCTGATCTGTTCCCGCTGGATCTAGAGCGGATCGAAGAGCAGTATATGGCCATGATACACCGCGTTCCGTCCTGCGAGGAAAGCGGTCTGAAGGACGATTTCAACGGCCCGATCTGCTACACGCCAGACGGCAACCCGCTGGTTGGCCCCGCTCCCGGACTGCGCAATATGTGGCTGGCCGAGGGTTTCTCATTCGGGATCACCGCAGCAGGCGGCACCGGCTATTATCTGGCGCAGATGATGGTCGATGGCGAAGCCGAGATCGACATGGCCTCGCTGGACCCCAAACGGTATTCCAGCAACTGGATGACCACCGAATTCGCGGCCCGCAAGAACGAAGAGTGCTACGACCATGTCTACATCCTGCACCACCCCGACGAAGAGCGACCGGCAGCGCGGCCTCTGCGGACCGCTCCTGCGTTCGATCGCCAGAAGGCACGCGGCGCGCAGTTCGGATGGGTCAACGGTTGGGAACGACCGAACTACTACGGGCCGCTTGATGCGCCTGAAAACTTCGACCATGACGCGCGATCTTTCCGTCGCGGAGGCTGGTGGCAATATGCCGTCGAAGAGGCCAAAGCGATCCGTGAAGGTGTCGGTCTGATCGACGCGACCGCGTTCACCAAGCATGTCATCAAAGGCCCCGGTGCGACCCAATTCCTGGATTGGTTCACCTGCAACAAACTGCCCAAGGTCGGCCGTATCAACCTGACTTATGCGCTAACTGCACATGGCACCACGCGCACCGAATACACCATCGTTCGCACCGGTGAGAACAGCTACTACATCGTCTCTGCCGGCGCATGGACCGAATACGATGCTGACTTCCTGCGTAAGGCGGCCGAAGACAAGATGGATGAGTTCGGCTATGTCGAAATCCAGGACGTGACCACCCAGTGGGGCGTCTTTGCCATCGCCGGTCCCAAATCGCGTGATGTTCTGAAAGAGGTCATCAAAGACGCCGATCCCGAAACCGCGCTGTCAAATAAACGCTTCCCCTGGCTGTCGGCCCGTCAGATCGAACTGGGCATGTGCCCTGTCAACGCGATCCGTGTGGCCTATACCGGTGAATTGGGTTGGGAATTGCATCACCCGATGGAGATGCAGAACTACCTGTTCGACCTGCTAGAGAAAGCGGGCGAGAAGCACGGCATGAAGCTGGTTGGCGCCCGCGCGCAAAACTGGCTGCGCCAGGAGAAGTCCTATCGCGCATTCGGTACCGAATTGGGTCGCGATGCAAACCCGTTGGAGGCCGACCTGCCGCGCTTTGTCGATCTGAACAAAGAATTCCACGGCAAGGATAAGATGGTCGAAACCGGCGTGCGCGTGAAGTGTTGCACTTTGTTGATCGACGGGCCGGACGATGCCGACCCGTGGGGCCGCGAGGTGCTCTACACTCCAGAAGGTGAGCGTGTGGGCCGTTTGACATCGGGTGGCTATTCGGTGGCTTTTGAGAAGTCCATCGGCATGGGTTACGTCACGCCTGATCTGGCCGTCGAAGGCACCAAGTTGAAGGTTAAAATGCAGGACAAACTGTGGGAAGCGGTCGTGACCTGCGACAGCCCCTACGATCCGAAAAACGAGGTCATTCGTAAGGACGGCTAGTTTGCCTCAGCTGGCAACCAACGCAAATCAAACAAAGCCCGCTTAGGCGGGCTTTTTTGCGACAAAAGCCAAATTGTTGGCAGGCATTTCGATGATGTCGAGCAGTTCCAGACTGCAAGACAAGAACAACTCGGTGATGCCGTTGTCATTCTTGTACCCGATCTCAGGGTCTTGCTGGGTCAGAGCATCATGAAACCGTTTGTCGCCTTCGCTGGTGAGTTGCCCTGCGCGTTTGAAGGGGCCGTACAAGATGAAACGGCCACCCGGTGCCAGCGCCTTGGCGACTTCAGCGACAAGGACTTCCGTTTCCTCCCAGCCAATCAGATGCAACAGGTTGACCAATATGATCAGGTCCTGCTGCGAAACCCGTGAATGCCATCCCGGTGAAGTGGCGTTCAGTTCGGCTGCTGCAGCCACATTGGGCAGGATACTTGCATAAGCGTCGATGCTGGCGCGGCGATCAGGATCGATTTCTGTGGGTTGCCAAGTCAGATCAGGTCGATGTTCAGCAAAAGCACAAACGTGTTGGCCTGTGCCGCTTGCGATCTCAAGCGCTCTGCCCCGCTGTGGGGCATGGGCGCTTATTAGCTCACATAAAGCACCTGTATTCCGGGTTGCGGCCGGTGCAACCATTTTGCCGTCATCTGCTGCGGACGCGACGCTAGCTGAAGGGGGAAGGGTGCGTTTGATCATCTGTTTAACCGTTCCGGAGTAAGGAGCGAGATGAAACGCTGATCAATCTGCGGCTGGTCCCCTGTGACCAGATCGGCCAAAAGCTGAGACGCCGCGGGTGCAGTTTGAAATCCGTACCCCCCTTGTCCCGCTGACCAGACAAACGAGGGCTCCGAGGGATCAGGGCCAAGCACCAGAGTGCCGTCGGGGGCGAAACTACGCAATCCAGCCCAATTGCTTTCCACGCGTGTCACCTGTTCGGTCATAAGTTCCTCGTATCTGGCAAGACCTTCCGCCAGTACCATATCGTCGGCAAAGGCGTCGTGCGGTGTAACCGGATCAGCCTCGGATGGTGACACCAGCAGTTTGCCAGCGTCCGGTTTTGCATACCATGTCTCACCAGTGCCCAGCATCATAGGCCAAGTCGAAACGTCGTGCCCACCCGGGGCAGGGATGCGGGCCATTGATCGGCGGCGAGGTGTTATGCCGATGGGCGGTACACCAGCCAACGCCGCGATTTCATCCGCCCAAGCTCCGGCTGCGTTGATCAGATGACGGGCTTCGAACACCTGTCCGGCTTCGACCGTCCAATGGGCGGCTTTTTGTATCCGGGTCACTTCACATTTGGTCAGAACAGCGCCGCCGTTTCGGCGTATGACCCGTGCGAAATCCTGCAGCAGTCGGTCTGTATCAATGTCGAATGCACCCTCGCTGATAGCGGCAAATCCGACGATATCCGTGTTAAGGATCGGAACCCGCGAGAGGGCTTGATCCACTGACAGGCGTTGCATGTTCAGGTCTGCACAATCGGCCTCGAAGACTTCCGACTGATGATTGGCACCGACCAGCATCAACCCGCGCGGTGTCAGGTATCCGCCGTTTTCGGATCGCAAATACTGAGCCCCAGCTTTGTTAAGCGCAACGACCGAAGACGGGCCATAGCTTTCTTCGAACAGGGCCGCAGACCGACCCGAGGCGTGATAGCCCAATACGTCTTCGGCTTCGAGAACTGTTACAGATCCATGCTCTGACAGGCGCGCTCCAGCGCTTAGTCCGGCGATGCCGCCGCCGACAATCAGAAAATCAATCATGTTTTACTTCAATACCAACTGGTTCTGCTCCGGTGTTCCTAGCGGCAGGTGAGATGCGTAGTTGGACCTTGCTAGGTTTGGAAGGACCTACTACGCGCCTCGGAAACTATAAGCAGGCTTGAATTTGACTAGCAACCCATCCAAACAAGGAGAAAGCATTAGCAGGAGGATAGGGTGAGCACCGCAGAACTGCACCCAATGGCCACAGGACACATTCCGTCCTACGTGGTTCAAGCGGACGGAAGTGATTTTCTATTCACATTCATGGTCGTTTTCACTGTTGCATTGATTATTTTGATCGGTGTGGCGTATTTCACCCTGCATTCGATTCCGGAAAGAATCGCACATGAATCCAATCACCCGCAATTCCAGCTGGTGGGCATTCTGGCGCTGCTGGCGTTGTTTACCCATAACGGGCTGTTCTGGGTGGCTGCTATTCTTGTCGCCGGTTTCCAGTTCCCTGATTTTGCCGCGCCGTTGCGATCGATTGCCGATGCGATCCGATCCTTAGCCCCGCAACGTACACCCGACCCGGTGGTCGAGGATACGGCGGCAGAATACTCCGAACCCACCGCGCCGCAGGAGCAGTAAGATATGCTTGAAACAATGATGTGCGCGCTGATTACCGTGCTGCCAGACTATCTGTTCCGCCGCTATGTTCAGGGCAAACGGATCGGGCATGAAATCACCCTGTTTACCATGTGGTATGAATTGCGATGGGGGTTGACCACCTGTGCCATTCTGGCGCTGACAGTGATCACCACGCTGTTTTACTTTCATCCTGCATCCAAAACCGCTGCGTCGTATTTCCGCACTGTCACGATCCTGCCGCAACTGGGCGGGCGGGTGTCCGAGGTTTATGTTCGCAACAACGAATTGGTAACCGCAGGACAGCCGATTTTCCGGATCGAGGATTTCACCCAGACCGCACAGGTCGAAGCCGCACATGCTCAGATCGCGCAGGTTCAGGCCTCGTTGAAAGTGGCTGAAACAGATCTGGCCGAAGCAGATGCCGGGATCGCCGGGGCGCGCGCCGCGTTGGCGCAATCGCTAGAGGATCTGGAGCGCAACACCACGCTGCGCGATGAGGGTTCGAGCGCGGTGCGTTTGGCTGAAATCGACCGGCTTGAAAACCTCGTGGCTGAACGTGAGGCGCAGGTCGTAGCCTCTGAATCAAAGCGGGCTGCCGTGGTTCAGCAGATCGAAGAACTGATCCCGGCGCAACTGGCGAGCGCAAACGCGCAGCTGGATGCCGCCCTGACTGAGCTTGACAAGACGGTCATCAGCGCTGGTGTGACTGGGCGGATCGAACAGTTCGGGTTGCAAGTGGGGGATTACGTCAGCCCGTTGCTGCGTCCCGCGGGTATTCTGGTGCCGTCATCCTCTGGGCACAACAGATTTCAGGCTGCATTTAACCAGCTCTCTGCGCAGGTCATCAAACTCGGAATGATTGGCGAATTGGGCTGCATGACCAAGCCTTTCACCGTCATCCCTATGGTTGTGGTCGAGGTACAGGACGTGATCCCGTCAGGACAAATTCGGCCATCGGATGAATTGCGCGATGTACAGGCCAACAAGGTGCCTGGCTCGATCCTTGTGTATATGGAACCTTTGTACGAAAGCATGGCCGAGGACATTCCTCCGGGCAGCAATTGCTTGGCGAATGTCTACACCGACAACCACGAAAGGCTCGAACACGAGGACCTTGGCTTTTGGGAATCCGCTTTCCTGCATGTGGTCGACACAATTGGCGTTGTCCATGCGGCGGGGCTGCGCCTGCGTTTGATCCTTATGCCTGTGAATACGCTTGTATTGACCGGACACTAACGCAATCCGACCCCAGCTTTGCAGCCGGGGTCGGGTTTGAATTGTGGTGGTATTGGCGACCTACGTCTCTACAGCGCCGCTTTGAACAGTGCGGTCAGGTTGTCTTCCGTCAGTTCAATCGGGTTGCCGCCGCAAGACGGGTCGACCAATGCGCCCTGTACGAGCTCTGGGATCGAGGTTTCGGTGACGCCCAGGTCTGACAATCGCCGGGGGATGCCCAGACCGTCATTGAGATCTTGTGCAAAGGCTCGGAACCCTTCAAAGCCGCCCTCTATTCCCAGATATGCGGCCACTGTGTCGAACCTGCCCGCAATAACAGGAGCGTTGAATTCCAGCACAGATGGCATGCAAACGGCATTGGTTGTGCCGTGATGGGTGTTGAATACAGCCCCGACAGGGTGGCTCATCGCATGGATCGCACCAAGACCCTTTTGAAAAGCGGTAGCGCCCATAGCTGCTGCACTCATCATCTGCGCGCGCGCCTCGATATCGGTGCCGTCGGCATAAGCGCGCGGCAGGTATTCTTTGACCAAACGCATGCCTTCCAGCGCAATGCCCTGACTCATCGGATGATAATGCGGGCTCGAGAACGCCTCGACGCAGTGGGCAAACGCGTCCAACCCGGTGCCTGCGGTGATGAATCTCGGCATGCCTACGGTCAGTTCAGGATCACAGATCACGACCGTTGGTAACACCTTGGGGTGAAAAATGATTTTCTTGGCATGGGTCGCGGAATTGGTGATGACACTGGCGCGACCGACTTCAGATCCCGTTCCTGCAGTGGTTGGCACAGCAATGATCGGAGCAATCACATCTGCATCTGCGCGGGTCCACCAATCCCCGATATCTTCAAAGTCCCAGACTGGTCGATTCTGTCCCGCCATAAAGGCGACCATCTTGCCCAGATCCAGGCCCGAGCCGCCTCCAAAGGCGATCACGCCGTCATGGCCGCCCTCATTGTACGCTGCAACGCCAGTCTCGAGGTTCTTTTCATTGGGGTTAGGGTCCACATCGCTGAACAAGCCCCGGCCCAAACCCGCAGCTTCCAGGATATCCAGTGTCGTCAAAGTGATCGGCAGATCGGCCAGCCCTTTGTCGGTCACCAGCAGGGGGCTCTTCATCCCAGCCGCTGAACAAGCCTCGGGTAGCTCCTTGATACGTCCTGCACCGAACTTAATCGCGGTGGGATAGGACCAATTTCCAACAAGTGTCATGTCAGATTTCCTTCATCATTAAGGCCTGCCCCGGCGAGGGGGTCTTTCCGTGGCAGGCAGGTCGCTCTTAGCTGATGACCTTTTTCAAGTGGTAGGATTTGGGACGCGTCAGATTGTGATAGCCGATCGCGGACAAGCCACCGCCACGCCCTGTGTTCTTGCAGCCGGTCCAGCACAGACCGGGATCCAGATAATCGGCCCGGTTCATGAACACGGTGCCGGTCTCGATTGCATCACCAACATACGCTACACGATCCACGTCGCTGGTCCACAGGCTGGCGGTCAGGCCAAACTCGCTGTCATTCATCAATGCGATTGCCTCTTCATCCGAGGCTACCTTCATGATGCCAACCACAGGCCCAAAGCTCTCATCCCGCATCACTCGCATATCGTGGGTCACGTTGGTCAGGATTTGCGGCGTCAGATAGGCGCCGCCGTCATCCTCGGGGAACGTCTCGATATGTGCGACTGCACCTGCCGCGATGGCCTCAGAAATCTGCGCCCGCACCTCGTCGGCAAAGCGCACATTGGCCATCGGGCCGATCGTTGTGTCGCTGTCCAGCGGATTGCCCAGCTTGTATCCTTTCACAATCGCAACAGCCCTGGTGACAAAGTCATCATACAGGCTCTCATGCACATAGATCCGTTCGATCCCACAACAACACTGGCCCGAGTTGAACATCGCCCCATCGATCAACGTGTCGACCGCCGCATCCAGATCGGCATCCTCCATGACATAGCCCGGGTCCTTGCCACCCAATTCGGTCCCGACCCCGGTGAAGGTGCCAGCGGCGGCGCGCTCCATCGCCTGACCACCACCGACTGATCCAGTAAAGTTCACAAAGTCAAACGCGTTGCCTGCGATCAGATCATTGGTCATGTCATGAGACAGAAATACGTTCTGAAACACATCCTGCGGCACACCCGCCGAACGGAAGGCCTGTGCCATACGCTCGCCCACCAACAGCGTTTGCGTGGCATGTTTCAGAACAACCGTGTTCCCGGCAATCAACGCTGGTGCCACGGTGTTGATCGCCGTCATGTAAGGGTAATTCCACGGCGCCACGACAAAAACCACGCCGTGGGGAATACGCTTAATGTAACGTTTAAAGGTCTCGTCCTCGCCCACTGCGATATCCGCCAGCGAAGTCTCAGCAATCTCTGCCATGTGGCTGGCACGCTCATTGAAGCCGCCGAACTCACCGCCGTACCGAACAGGACGTCCCATCATATGGGCCAGTTCTGGCACGATTTCGTCATTTATTGCCCCAACAGCAGCGACACCCGCCATTACAAGATCAATGCGTTCCTGGAGCGGCCGCGCCATCCAGTTCCGTTGCGCGACCCGAGAACGCGCCGCAACCTCAAACGCTGCATCTCGTGATAAGACCTCACGCTCTGCAAAAACCGATCCGTCGATCGGTGAGATGCATCTCAACATCTGACCCATGGTCTCTCCATATTCAAACTGAAACAGAACCCTGCTTCATCTGGTCATAAATATCCCGGGGTGCGCGAGGGGCTGGCCCCTCGCTCCCAAGCTCAGGCCCGCTCAAACCCGCGGGCAATTTCCCAATCCGTCACCACACGCTCGAATTCCTCGATCTCAACTTCGGCCGCGCGCGCATAGTGATCGACCACTTCGTCCCCCATGGCCGTACGCAACATCGCCGAACCATGCAGCGCATCTCGCGCTGCGCGCAGGTTGCCCGGGATCATGCCCGTCTCGCCCTGATAGACATCGCCCGTGGTCGGTGGCTGCAGCTCCAGCCCTTCTTCGATCCCTGCAATCCCGGCCGCCAGCATCCCGGCCATCGCCAGATAGGGGTTCATGTCCGAGCCTGGAATTCGACATTCCACCCGAACAGCTTTTGTGCCATCGCCGCACAGACGGAACCCTGCCGTCCGGTTATCCACGGACCAGATGATACGGGTCGGTGCGAAGGTGCCTTTCATGAAGCGTTTATAGCTGTTGATGTAGGGTGCCATGAACGCCGTATAGTCTGGTGCGTATTTCAGCAAACCGGCCATGTAGCTTTTCATCAGCGCCGACATGCCCAGATCATCATCTGCGTCATAGAATGCAGGCTTGCCATCTGCCCAAAGCGACTGATGCACATGGGACGAACTGCCCACCTTGTCATGATGCCATTTCGGCAGGAACGTTGCGGCGTGGCCATGCTGCCAGGCAATCTCTTTCACTGCGTTTTTGGCGATCGAGTGATACTCGGCCGTGTCCATCGCGTGTGCGTATTTGATATTTAGCTCTTCCTGCCCGGTTTCGGCCTCACCTTTGGAGTTTTCCACCGGAATGCCCGCATCCCATAGATGGTTCCGGATCGGACGCATCACATGTTCTTCTTTGGTGGTCTGCAGGATATGGTAATCCTCATTGTAGCCCGAGATCGGTTCCAGATTGCGGAAGCCTTCCTTACGGATCTGATCAAAGCTTTTCTCGAACAGGAAAAACTCCAACTCGGTCGCGGTCATCGCATCATAGCCCATGGCTTTTAGACGATTGACTTGGCGTTTCAGGATCGACCGAGGCGCATGCGGGACTTCTTCATGCGTGTGATGATCCAATACATCGCACATTACCATGACCGTGCCCTCAAGCCATGGTACCGGGCGTAGGGTGTCGAGATCGGGCTTCATGACATAGTCGCCATACCCCCGTTCCCAACTGGTCGAGGCATAGCCGTCAGGCGTTCCCATCTCCAGGTCGGTGGCAAGCAGATAATTGCAGCAGTGGGTCTCTTCCCATGCACCAGCCACAAAATGACCTGCATGAAACCGCTTACCCATCAAGCGCCCCTGCATATCAACCATGCAGACCAGAACTGTGTCTACAATCCCCTCAGACACCTGAGTCTTGAGATGTTCGAACGTGAGCATGTGCCACCTTTATCCTTGCCGACATCAACTCGTCGGCTGTTCGTTCTGTTTGACCCGCCCCGAAAGTGGGGCAGGTCGTACTGGCGATATCTTAGCCGTAGCGATAAGGACGGCCTGCCTTTTGCATATCGGCATTGTATTGCTTGAAGATCTCGACAACTTTAGCCTTGGTCTCAGACTCGGCTGCGATCTCATCCCAGAATTTGACAGCAGCGTCTTCGACGGTCGCCCATTCTTCATCCGGGATTGTGGTCAGCTTCAGCTTGTCGCCGTTCACGCGCAACGAGGCTTCGCCGCCCCAATACCACCACTGGCGATAATAGTGCGATTGGTCGGTGCAGACCCTGAACAGCGTTTTCAGATCTTCCGGCAGTTCATTCCAGCGATCCATGTTGGCAAAAAAGTGGCCCGCCCAGGCGCCCGACACGTTGTTGGTCAGGAAGTAGTTGGTCACATCTGCCCAGCCAACTGTATAGTCTTCGGTGATGCCTGACCATGCGATGCCGTCCAACTCGCCGGTTTGCACCGCGACTTCGATGTCCTCCCAGGGCAGAGTGACCGGCACAACGCCGAACTGTGTCAGGAAGCGACCTGCAGTCGGGAAGGTGAAAATACGTTTACCTTGCAGATCGGCAAGCGAGTTGATCGGGTCTTTGGTTGCAAAGTGGCATGGGTCCCACGCACCGGCCGAGATGTGTTTTACGCCGACTGCCGAATATTGCTCGTCCCAAATCTCATTCAGGCCATACTGGTTGAACAGAACTGGCACGTCCAAAGAATAGCGGGATGCGAAGGGGAAGTATCCGCCAAACACAGTCACTTCGGTCGGGGACGCCATCGAGTCGTCGTCTGATTGCACCGCATCAATCGTGCCGCGTTGCATTGCGCGGAACAACTCGCCAGTGGGTACCAGTTGGTCCGCATAGAACAGCTCGATCTGCATTCGGTCACCGGCGATGTCGTTGAACATCTTGATCGCCGGATCGATGACGTGTTCGGCTAGCGCTGGTCCAGCATAGGTCTGCATCCGCCATGTGATCGTCGATTGTGCCAAAGCGGGTGTGGCCAAGGCAGCCGCAGGTGCCGCAGCGGCGCCTTTCAAAAATGTACGTCTGTTCGTCATTCTCTCTCTCCGTTGGTCAGTTTCAAGTTGCGAAAGGGTATCCCCCTTACTTTGCCCCGGTTTGATCCGGGGTCATTTGTTGTAGATGTAATCCGGCAACCACAATGCGATCTGCGGGAAGGTCATGATGATCGCCAGCGCCAGCGTCATCACCAGAACAAAGGGCAGGATCGAGCCATAGATGTCGCGCAGCGAAATTTCTGGTGGCGCCATGGCGCGCATCAGGAAGAGGTTATAACCAAATGGCGGTGTCATATACGCGATCTGCGTCGTGATCGTGTACAGCACGCCGTACCAAATCAGATCGAATCCCAGCTCGCCGACAAGTGGCACATAAAGTGGCGCGACGATGACGAGCATGGCTGTATCGTCCAGAAACGTGCCCATCAGGATAAAGCTCAGCTGCATCAGGATCAGGATCACCCACGGGTTCAGGCCCAGGCGTTCGGTAAACAGGTTCTCGATGGCGCGCACAGCGCCCAAGCCATCAAACACGGCACCAAAGGCCAGCGCAGCCAGAATGATCCACATGAACATGCAGGTGATGCCAAGCGTCGAGCGCACCGAAGTTTCGAACACTTCGCGCGTCATACGCCCCTTGAGAACAGCCGCTGCAAAGGCAGTCAGCGCGCCGATGGCCGAGCTTTCCACCAGTGAGGTCCAGCCGTTGACAAACGGCACCATCATTGCTGCAAAAATCCCGAGTGGCAGCAGACCCGCCTGTAACAGACGCAGCTTTTCTGCCATCGGTACGTCGCGTTCTTCCTTCGGAAGGGCAGGACCCAAGGCCGGGTTAATGCGGCAGCGGATCACGATGTACAGGATGAACATCGTCGCCATCATCAACCCTGGCAAGATGCCAGCCAGCCACAACTGTCCGACCGGTTGCCGCGCGATCATCGCGTAGAGAACCAACACCACAGAGGGCGGTACAAGAATGCCTAAGGAGGACCCGGCCTGTATGACCCCGGTCACCATTCTTTTGTCGTATCCGCGTTTAAGAAGTTCTGGCAACGCGATGGTCGCGCCAATCGCCATACCGGCAACGCTCAGTCCGTTCATCGCTGAAATGAGTACCATCAGCCCGATCGTGCCAATGGCCAAGCCACCGTTCAGGCCACCCATCCAGACGTGGAACATCTTGTACAGATCATCCGCGATTTTCGACTCGGCCAGGACATAGCCCATAAAAATGAACATCGGCAGCGTCAGCAGCGGATACCATTTCATCAACTTCATCGCAGCAGCAAACCCAAGGTCATACCCGCCCCGGTCACCCCAAAGAAAAAGGGCGGCGATGACGGCAACAAACCCGATTGCCCCAAAGACCCGCTGCCCGGTCAGCAGCATCAGCATCATCGTCGAAAACATCAGGATGGCGATCAGCTCGTAGGACATCAGATTACCTCACGCGGGATGTCTTCGCCGCGAAGGCGCAGAATATCTTTGAAAAGTTCGGAAATCGCCTGCAACAACATCAGGAACAGACCAACCACCATGATCACCTTGATCGGCCAAAGGTACGGGCGCCATGCGGTTGGGCTGCGTTCGCCATATTGCAGCGAATAGCTGAGTGAATCGTACCCGCCGTAAATCATGACGCCGAGATAGATGATCAGAAAGAACACGGTGATGGCATCGGTCCACGCCCTACGTCGGTCGGACCACTCACTATATAGCAGATCCATGCGGACGTTGGATCCCATTTGGATCGAGTAGGGGCCGCCAAGGATGTAGTACGCCACCATCGCAAATTGTGCGACCTCCAGCGTCCAGAGTGAGGGCAGAAAGAAAGTCTTAGAGATCGAAGACCAAAGCAGGATGCCCATCATGACGAAAATGCCGTACATGACGATCCGGCCGATCCAGCGGTTCATGCGGTCAATGACCGCCACATATCCCCGCATGAAACTCATTCCGATCCCCCAGATTTCATAGCTTCGCCTCTGCGTGCGAAAATTCGTTGACCACGGCTTGCAGGATTGGTGTCAGCTGACCTGAAATGTGGTTGATGCCTGTTGGCGTATCGATCAGGTCGTTTCGAATCTCGATCATAACATTGGGAAGCCCGCGTTTGATTGCGTGTTCACGCAACGTGTGGGTGACGCCGTCGGCGGTAGAATAGGGCTCGTTTCGCGCCACCTGCAGACCTGACACCTGAGCATGCCGCAGCATGACCTCGGCGGCTCTATCGTCGTTGTCATGCAATATGCCCAACTCGACCGACCGCGTTTCCCCCTTGTAGACCGGTGTGAAACTGTGGATCGTGATCAGTACAGGCGGCTCTGGCCGCGCGTCCAGAGTAGAGGCAAGCAAGCGTCGAAATGGCTCATAGATTTCGTGAACCCTTTGTGCACGTTGCGCTTCGGTTAAGCCCATGTTGCCCGGCACAGCAAAAACCTCACTGGTGCTCGGCATGGCATCGTCGCGGCTCGGCGGGCGATTGCAGTCATAGACAAGACGACTGACGCGGGAATGAACCAGCGGCGCATCCAAGGCGCCCATCAACTCCACGGAAAGCTCCAGTGCACCAATATCCCAGGCGGCATGAGATCGCGCAGCGTTATCGTCCAGCCCCAAGCCACCAAGCGCCGCCGGAATAAATCGACTGGCATGTTCGCAGACCAAAACGGCTGGCGCGTGGCCACGTGCATTCAACACGCGCGCGGCAGGCGCTTCGGTCGGCTGAAGCAAAGGTGACTCGGTTTCTTCATGCATACGTAGCATTTGCTACAGTAGAAACTCGGCTGTCAAGAAAATTACTGTAGACAAAATTACAATCTCAAATATTCTGTAACGAATAGAAAAAAAATGAGGGTGCCGATGGCCACCGTCGCCAAAATTGTCAAACAGCGGATACAGGATGAACTGGACGGTCTGACGCGGTCAGAACGTCAATTGGCTTCGATCCTTTTGCAGGACTATCCCATGGCGGGGTTGCAATCGATCACCAAATTGGCCGCTGCAGCTCAGGTGTCGACACCTACTGTCATCCGAATGGCCCGCAAACTTGGGTTTGACGGATTCCCTGACATGCAGGACGCGCTGCGCGAAGAGGTCGCGGCCCAGATCAAGAAGCCAATCTCGAAACGCGATGACTGGGCAGACGACGACGAAGCAGAGCATCCGATAACACGATTTGCGCAGGCGGTCTGGACCAACATGCGTCATACGCTGGAACGCCTTGATAAAGAGATGTTCAATGCTGTTGCACAGCTGCTGGCCGACACGGAACGCCCTTTGTATGTTGTGGGCGGACGGATCACCCGGTCAAATGCAGACTATCTGTACAACCACATGCAAATCATTCGCCCGAACGTGACGATGTTGGGCAATTCCGCGAATGTCTGGCCACAATATCTACTGGACATGGGGGAAACCTCGGTTCTGGTGATATTCGATATTCGCCGCTACGAAGCACATCTGGAAAAACTGGCGCAAGTTGCCTCCAGCCGTGGGGTGACCGTTGTTCTATTTACAGATCAGTGGGGCTCTCCAATCGGCAAGACCGCGGACTATACGTTTCATGCGTTGGTCGAAGCGCCGTCCAGTTGGGATTCGACCATTGCCTTGCAACTGATCTCTGAAACTCTGATCGCTGAAGTGCAAGAGGCGCGTTGGGAGGAAAGCAAGGAGAGGATCGAGGAGTTGGAGCGCTTTTTCTCTTCGACGCGCATATTTCGCAGCCAGGAATAGGCCTGTGCCCGCGTGTCCAATGCTGGGAGCGCCATCGGTAGAAACGGAAAAGAGAACGGTTCTCGGGGCTTGGATTTGAAGACGAGTTTTTCCGACTTCCTGCTCGACGTCCCCAAGCACATGACTTAGCCAGCCCAAACCAAGAGCGGGTATAGCTTAATGGTAAAGCCCCTGCCTTCCAAGCAATGATGATCAGTTTCATTGAGTGTCGTGTGGTTGTTATACCTTTTATTTAATTGAATAATATTTTGCACCTAGTACCACATGGTAGCAACTTCTATCGTACCATTTCCGACAAAAAGCCCATAAAATGCCAAAGCTAACAGAGACATTCGCACGCAAAGTTCCCCAGACAAAATAGGGCACTGCTAAGCACTGGGATGGCGAGATAAAAGGGCTTGTTCTCTTCGTCGGGAAACAGTCAAAGACCTGGTATTTCCAAAGAGACGTTGGGGGTCAAACGCGGCGTGTGTTGATAGCGCGCAAGCGTATCCAGATTGGAGCGCCGACGCTTGAGACAGCCTTGGAAACCCATCTCGCCCGTCCGAAGCTTCGGTCTGAGGCCCACCGATGCGGCGTGCGCCAGCAGTTCGAGCTGCATTTGAAAGATTGGCTGCGCCTGCCGCTGGATGAGAT